>SHUW01000064.1 GCA_009694465.1 Ilumatobacteraceae bacterium | reverse complement strand
AAATTCAGGACGAAGTGTAATCACACTGAGATGCGGTGCGAGATGAGAAACATCAAATCCCCATACGATGGCACGCTCAATTTGTGCTCGACATTCACGCAGTACTTCTGCTGGGTCGGCGTGCTCCCAAAGGTCATTAACATTGCGCGGAAAACCACCGTCACCGGACAACAGCGATGGGGCATGAGTAATCGGACCCCAGCGATAGAGCAGGTGTTCAGCATTGAGCGTGATGTGCACTCCGATGTCTTCGCCGTCGTACATCTCGGCCGCGTGGCGCGCCCACGGTGCGGGCACCATGACCGATGCACAGGACGCGACACCATCACGAATGGCTGAGTACACCCCGATATTGGCACTGTGACACGAACCGAGATCATCACAAGAAATAATCACCAGTTTTTGACTTGCCTCGTAGCCGAGTCGCTCGGCCAGAGTTGCCTGATTGTCGCTCACGCCTTCACGCTATCGGCAAGGATTTCGCTCGTGGGGCTTAGTCAGCGGACCTGTTGCCTGTTGTGCATTAACAGGCGCCCCAGAGTCCCAGTTTTGCGGCTTGAGCATTGGTCGCAAGCGAGGAAAATTCCTTGCTATACGTCGTGTTGGGGGCGATCGCTAGTGGGCGAGCAAATCCACCAGCCATCAGGTCACTGTTGACGAAGAGGTTGTCAGAAAAGCGAAAGATGTAACCCAATAATCGCCCATAGTGATCTCGTGCTTCAGCATCACGCTGGAGAATCACTGGAGTGCCAACAGGGAGCAAAAAAGTGGTGCGCTGAGAAGCCTCAGGTCCGTAACACTCGATGGGGGTATTCGGTTTTTTAGTTTCTGGTGTATCAATACCAATCAAGCGAACGCGTTCGACCTTGCCATCAATGGAGACATCAACTGTGTCACCATCAATCACTTTGACAACACGAGCATTAGCGCCCTGAGGTAATGATGAGTCAGAAGACGAACAGGATCCGAGAAATGTACATGCAACTACGACAAATAGGCATCGCTGTCGAAAGTTGCTGAGATTCATATCGTCAGTGTGGGAATGGTTGAGACCCACACGGCGTCAACGAATCAGATGCGCTCAATAAGCGTTCCTGTACCGAGACCGCCACCACAGCACATCGAGATGATCGCGTAACGTCCACCTATTCGCTCGAGTTCGTACAACGCTTTTGTCGTCAGAATCGCACCTGTGCTACCGAGAGGATGTCCAAGAGCGATGGCACCACCGTTGGGATTGGTCTTCGCGAGATCGGCACCGACGGCTTTGGCCCAAGCTAAAACAACTGAGGCGAATGCTTCGTTGATTTCAAAAGTATCAATCTGGTCGATGGTTAAGTTGTTGCGTTCAAGCAAACGTTTCGTGGCATCAATTGGACCTGTGAGCATCAGCACTGGATCAACGCCAACTAGGCAAGTGTCAACAATGCGGGCACGCGGTGTGAGACCGAGTTCTTTTGCCTTCTCTTCGGTCATCATTAAAATCGCACTCGCTCCATCGGAGATTTGCGACGAGTTACCTGCAGTGTGCACTCCATTTTCGCGTGCCACTGGCTTGAGTGATGCGAGTTTTTCCATCGTGGTTTCGCGCATACCTTCGTCACGTGAAACGGTGTGCATGGTCCCGGTGGGTTTACCATCGGCATCTAGATCAGGTGCTTCGACGGAGATGAACTGACCATCAAAACGACCCTCTTGCCATGCTTGCGCAGCGCGCTGTTGTGATAGCAAGCCGAAGTTGTCAGTGTCGGCGCGAGTGACATTCCAAATGTCAGCGATGCGCTCAGCGCCTTCAAACTGTGAAGTGAATTCGTAATGCTCAAAGTAACTCTTACTCACAGCCTTGCCGAGAGAAACTTCTGCCTTGGTCTTAGGATCTTTAGTGAATGCGTTGGAGTTACTGCCGATCGGCACGCGGCTCATGGACTCAACACCACAGGCCATGGCAATGTCAACGACGCCAGAAGAGATGAGCGAGGCGGCAAGGCCAGTTGCCTGCTGGCTTGAACCACACTGGGTGTCGACGGTGGTGCAGGCGGTGGTGAGGGGCAGACCAGCCGATAGCCAGGCAGTGCGGGTGACATTGAAACTTTGCGCACCGACTTGGCTGACATTACCGCCGACTACTTGCTCAATTTTTGAGGGATCAATTCCTGTGCGCTCAACGATGGCTTTTTGCACTAACCCGAGCAGGTCAGTGGGGTGCAGGGTCGATAGACCGCCATTTTTGCGACCTACTGGAGTGCGCACAGCATCCACGATGACGACGGTACGGCCTGTATTTGATGAGTTGGAGTTAGACATAGGGGTCATCTTACGGTCATGCTCTAGAGGTGACCGATTCGCAGCAACCTAGATCTTTTGGCCCGGGTTCAATTTCTCGACCTTCCCGCTTCCAGCCATCCATGAAGCCAGCCACCGATTTACTCGGGCATCGTTTTTTTCACGTGGTTGATTCTCGTGTTTGGGTGACAGAAGAGCCAGCAGATTCAGGTTATTCGGCTCACTTCTTAGGAATGCTTGACGGTCATGCCTGCTGGGGAGTGGATGTACCCCGCGGCGAGGACCCTTCAGATGGTGGAGCGCTGGACTTATTTAGTTTCTTTGGTCGTGCTTCGCAAGAAGATTGGCTTGTAGCTGGTCGCGCTGTGCAACTGGTTGAGTGGGCGAGAACTCATCGTTTTTGCGGTCGTTGTGGGGACAAGACCGAAGCACTACCTGGTGAGCGGGCGATGAAGTGCGCTGCCTGTGGGTTGATGAATTTTCCACGATTGGCACCAGCCATGATCACATTGGTGACTCGTGGTCCTGCTGGCCCCGATCAAGAAGCTTTGTTGGCCCAAGGTGTGCAATTTCGCGGCCCGATGTATAGCTGTCTCGCAGGTTTCGTTGAACCAGGAGAAACTCTTGAAGGTGCAGTGGTGCGCGAAGTATTTGAAGAAGTTGGCGTCCATATTGGAACGGTGACGTATATGGGGAGTCAGCCTTGGCCCTTCCCACATAGTTTGATGTTGGGCTTTCGGGCCGAATGGGTGAGTGGAGAGATTGTTTGTGACCCGAGCGAAATTCTTGATGCGAATTGGTATCGCAAAGATGCTTTACCAAATATTCCTCCTGGGATTTCAATCGCCCGCAAACTCATTGACTCATGGTTAAACGAATAGCAACCGAGTATCTATAACTTTTATTTACTCCTTGTTTTTGCGACTATAGTGAGTCTGTCGGGGGACATGTTTCTTCGCTGATCTACAGGGGGATATAGAAATGAAACGACAGATTCGTAGTTCTTGTGCATCAGTTGTCATTGTCTTGTTCTTGTCACTGGTTGCTTGTAGTTCGAGTGACTCAGGAGCGGTCACTTCTGGGCCCGCAGGCACCGAGGTCCCCGATACCAGTCTCCCTAGTGAATCCTCTTTGTTGGCCGGATCAGCCAGTGCCTCAGTGTTGCCCACAGTAAATGGTACGACAGATTATTTGTCAGAGGCTCCAGGCTGGAGCGACACGGTTGTGAACCCAACTGATATCGGTGTCTATGTTCCCATGTTTGACCAAGGTTCGGTTGACGTGGGAAATGGTTCGGGTGATGCGAGTTGGGTACACGATGATGTTCAAGCAGCAGCAATCGCCCTTGACAACAACGGTGAGCGGGCCATTGTGGTTACTGTCGATGTGTACATGATTTTCTCTGTTGACGGTGATGAAATCGCGCGTCGGGCAAAGGAGCAACTGCCTGAAGATTGGCAGGAGGTCCCAGTCTTGATCAACGCCACCCATAATCATCATGGCCCAGATACAGCGTTTTCGATTAATGACGATTGGTATTCGCATATGGCTGATGTTGTCGCTGCGGTCGTTGTTGCGGCTGTTGCTGACCTTCAGCCGGCAACAGCAACGGCCATTTCTGGTGAGCATCGGTTTGGCATGAATGACGGTCGTGACCCGATTGTGTTTGATCCACGCCTGAATGTGCTTGATCTGAAGAACGCAGAAAATGGGTCGGCGATTGCCACAGTTGTGCAATGGAGTTCTCACCCCGAAGTGACCCTCGGATGGGACCCACCCGAAGTTCCAAATCTTGCTGCTATCTGTGTTGAAAAAGGTTGGGACGCTGACTCGTGCTCGGCCGACGGTAGATACTTCACGGCCGATTACCCAGGCGTGTTGCGCGAGAATCTTCAAGCCGCAGGATTCGGAGACATTCTTTATTTAAATGGACCACTCGGTAACCAGATTGGACCAGGTGGGTCCGATATTTGGGATGTGACGCAAACTCATCCGATTGGTAACGGATGGAATGCACCAGCAAATGCTCAACCTGTAGCGGGCTGTGAGGATTTACGTTGCCGAAATTTTGCGCGCACCCAAGCCGTGGGAGTCCAATTAGCCCAGGCAGTCATGGATCTCGTCGCTAGCGCTGACGTAATTACGGTTGAAAAGGTGAGCCTGACCGCACAATCTTTTTATACAAATTTGACAAACATTGGCTTCCGTTTGCTCATCGCCGACGGCGATTTAGCATGGCAGGATCCAGTGCTATATGTCTGCGAAGTTGACAAACCAAAAACTGATGAAACCTGCGTCAGTGACAACGGGGCAGTTGAGACTGATCCAGTACTGACGCCTTTAACTGATAGTCAAATACGAGTGGGGAATGTGTTCAAGACACGGATCTCATTCTTGGATCTGGGTTCGGTTGGCTTCATTTTTATGCCAGGTGAAGTACCACCGGAATTAGTTGTGGGTCTGCCGACAGATTTCGACACGAATACAGTGAAGTATTATTTGGACGGTCCTGGACTTCATGCCGAAGGTGTCGACTATGACTTCCCGGGATATCTGATGTCTCTGGTCCAACGAGATGTTCTCTTTACAGTGGGTCTCGGCACTGAGCAACTCGGATACTGGGTTCCTGTCTCCGAGTATCGCCTGAAGTGCTTGGAGATTGCCCTACCGGTGGGCGTCACCTGCGCGGATCTGAATGCGCGCGGGATTATTGAATACCCTGATGCCGTCGGCGGGTTGACATGCAAGAAGATCACGGATGACGCAGCGGCTCTCGAAGAGTACGGAGATGACGCTGCAGCAGTTGCTGCCGTTTGTCGTTACGGACAGGCTTTGGGTCGCGAGTTAGGCGAACCGGAGGGTCACTACGAAGAGACAAATGCTGCCGGCTGGGACCTCGTTGATGATATGTGGGACGCTGCGACCGTCTTATTTGGTAATCAGGGTTCGGGCCGCATCAACCCCGATAACCCTGGCTACACAATCCAATATCCTCCGAACTGATCAAAGATCCATCGCGAGTATTGCGGATGCTTCAATCTTGCAAAATCTGGTCTAGGTTTTGATCATGACTTTGACTAAAAATTCTCTTGGCAAATTAGGTCTGTGGACCTTTCAGTTGGATATGCAACCAATGAAAGAGGCTCAGAAAGTTGCCGCTCAGATTGAGGAGTTGGGTTTTAGAGCGGTATGGGTTCCTGAGGCTGTAGGTCGTGAACCTTTTGCCTCATGTGGATTGTTATTGTCGGCGACTGAAAAACTGATCATGGGAACAGGCATTGCATCACTTCACGCTCGTTCCGCAATGACAATGTCGGCAGGTCAAAAAACTCTCACCGAAGCTTTCCCCGATCGTTTTCTTCTGGGAATCGGTGTGAGTCATCAACCTGCAGTTGAAGGTTTCCATGGAGCGTCGTACGGTAAGCCTTATTCAAACATGGTGAAGTATCTCGACGCCATGGATCGCAGTTTGTTCTTCGCCTCGGGACCAACGCAGGCTCCGGTGCGTTGTTTGGCGGCTCTTGGTCCCAAGATGTTGAAGTTGGCGGCTGAAAAAACTCTGGGGGCCCATCCCTATTTTGTGCCAGTTGAACACACCCCTATCGCGCGTGCGATCTTGGGTCCTGACGCATTATTGGCTCCAGAACAAGCCGTTGTATTCAGTACCAATGCCGACGAAGCGCGTGCAATCGCGCGTGGGCACATGTCGACATACATGGGCTTACCTAACTACACCAATAATTTGCGGCGGTTGGGTTGGGGAGACGAAGACCTCGTCACACCGAATGGGCCATCGGACAAGTTGGTTGATGCCATCGTTGCTTGGGGAACGCTGGATGATATTCATGCACGCATCAAGGCTCACCTTGATGGTGGCGCAGATCATGTGTGCGTGCAAGTTCTTTCGGCAAATCCAACTGCCGTGACAATGAACGAATTCCGCGAATTAGCAAGCCTCATTCCAAGTTTGTAAATTTCTCAGTGGCCAGTGAGTGCCCCATAGAGCAATGTCGCCAAGGTATTGCGAATTGCGTTCTTATCAGATCCGCGCTTGGCCATTTCTGGCTGGAAGGCTAAGAGTCGTTCGCACATGGCAACGACGGCAGCAGCGGTGGTGAATGGATCAAGGGAGTCGGGAAGTCGTTTTGCATTGACTCCTTCGGTCACCATCGCCGCGAGAGCATTCATGATCAACAAGTTTGCTTCGGTCCGCACGGCGCGAAAGTGGCGGTTTCCCTCTTCGGCCTTGAGATTGCGAGCGCGCAAGACCGCATCGTGGGTATCCCAAAAAACTATATAGGCGTCAACAAAATGATGGGCTTGTTCGAGTCCTGTTTTTTTATTCCAACCTGGTTGTAGGAGCCTGACTAACGGTTTTTCATCTTCGGTTGCTTCCTTGGCCAATTCCAGAATTGCTTCATCAACATCATTGAAATACTGATAGAAGGTTGCAGGGGACGAACCGATATCACGAGTGATGTCAACGACGCGGAGGTCCAAGATGCCTTGTTCAGTGAGCAACTTTGCTGTTGCATCAAGCAGGCGTCGACGTGTTGCAATGGCCCGTGTTCCGATGACCCTGCCATCAGCGGCGAGGACATCATCAGTCATTAGTTCGCTCCGTAGACAGGAGCTGTGGCGGGTGCTTCTCGTAAGAGATCGGTAATGACAGCACCAACCTCGGCTGCTTCATAACGAGCACCCTTGTTAAATACTTGACCGTGCTGCCAGCCATCAGCCACCGATAGTTCGCCACCTGAAGTCTCAAACATTCGTCCCGAGATTTCACAGGCAGATGAACCAAGCCAGACCACGACGGGGCTGACATTAGCGGGATCCATCGCGTCAAAGCCAGAGTCTGGCTTCTTCATCATCTCGGCGAATGCGTCTTGCGTCATCCGACTGCGTGCTGACGGTGCAATGCCGTTGATCTTAATTCCGTAGCGCTCAAGTTCTGCAGCACTGACGATAGTGAATGAAGCAATACCAGCCTTAGCGGCCGAATAGTTGGCTTGTGAAACACTGCCAAATAAGCCAGCACCCGATGAAGTGGTGATGATCCGCGCTTCAACGGGCGTTCCTGCCTTACTCATCGCTCGCCAATAATCAACGGCGTGACGGACGGGGCAGAACATACCGCGTAAGTGAACTTTCATCACAGCGTCCCATTCATCGACGGACATATTGACGATCATGCGATCGCGAACAATACCCGCGTTGCAAACCAAAGTGTCGAGACGACCGAAGATATCAATGGCTTGTTGCACCATGCGACCAGCACCATCCCAGTCGCTGACATCATCATCGTTAATGACCGCTTCACCGCCCATTGCTTTGATGGTTGCTACCACTTCAGCCGCTGGACTGATGTCGTGCCCTTCGCCTGTGAGTGAAGCACCCACATCATTGACGATGACTTTGGCCCCCTCAGCGGCGAAAGCCAGTGCATGTGCGCGACCAAGTCCTCGTCCAGCTCCAGTAATAATGACTACGCGACCGTCACAGATTCTCATTTTTTGTTGCTTTCTCTAACAGGTGATTCCGCCGTCAATGACGACGATTGAACCAGTCATATAGCGGCCTTCATCAGAAGCGATGAAGGTGAACATATTTGCCATCTCATCGGGTTCAGCAGGATCCATGGGCGTCATGATTTTGCCCATCAAACGGTAATCAGCATCAGTGGGAAGGTCCTTGAAGGAAGCATAAATGGCGGTATTCGTTCCTCCCGGAGCAACGGCATTGACACGCACGCCTTTGCCACGATATTCGTAAGCCAATTCGCGCGTGAGGTTGACGACGCCACCTTTACTGGCGCAGTAGGCAGCGCTCCAAGGCGCGCCCATGATGCCCGATGTTGAAGCCGTGTTGACGATGACCCCATCACGACCAGTTTGAGCGTAAGAGGCGAGAAGGTGCGGCAGTGCGTAGCGTGCTACATAGAAAGTTCCGTTGAGGTTGACGGCCACGATGCGGTCGAACCATTCCGGAGTTTCTTCATGACTGTTTGCAAAATGTCCAATGCCAGCGATGTTGCAGACGATGTCTAAACCACCTAAGGCTTTAGCAGCTTTATTGACAACCTTCTCAACCTCAATGGCATTGGTGACATCAAGGTCGTAAGCCACGGCAGTTCCGCCGGCCTTTTTGATTTCAGTAGCCGTTTCCTTGGCACCGCGCAAATCGGCGAGGGCTACATGGGCGCCTTCGGCGGCAAAGCGCAACGCTGTGGCTCGCCCGATTCCTGATCCAGCACCTGTAATGAAGGCCCGTCGAGCGCGCAGGCGCTTATAAATCGGTGCTGGTTTCACTGGCGATTTCTTGACGATGGCTTTTTTTCCTGGTGTCTTCTTTGCGGTACTCATTTTGCCCCTCCATGGGTAGCTCGTAGGTCTTTCTTTAAGACTTTGCCACTTGGATTTCGTGGTAAAGCGCTGACGATTTCTAATTGCTCGGGAATTTTGTGCACCGATAGTTGGGCACTCTTTAGAAAGGAAACCATGTCATCAAATGTAATCGTCATATCAGGCTTGCAAACAATAACAGCGCAAGCCCGCTCTCCGCTTTTGTCGTCTGGCAAACCAATGACAGCGGCATCAGCGACAGATGGATGAGCGAACAGTAAGTCTTCAATTTCTTTTGCAGAAATATTCTCACCCTTGCGAATGATGATGTCTTTCAAACGGCCGGTGATGCTCACAAACCCTTGTGCGTCAATGACACCGAGATCACCGGTGCGGAACCAGCCATCTTCATCAAAGGCTTCGGCATCAAGAGATGAGTCAAGGTATCCCTGACAGACTTGGCGACCTTTGACCCGTAGTTCGCCTTCTTCGCCAGGGGCACACACCTTGTCATCAATAACGGTGCGCAGGGTGACGCCAGGACAAGGACGCCCATCCGTGACGGCTTTTTTGTCATCGGGGTCATCAACATGAACCATGGTATTGATCGGTGCTTCAGTGAGTCCCCAGCCGCCGATGAGTGGTGCATTAAATGCACGCATCATTTCGGCATGAAGGGTTTTTGGTTTGGGGGCACCCCCGCCATTGAAGATGCGTACATCGGGAAGCAACTGCTGTCCCGTTGGCAATTGGTTTTGAGCGTTGAGATAGGTCAACCAAAAAACGGTTCCCGCACCAGCGCAGGTGACTCCGTTTTCACCCAGCCACTTCGGAGTGTTTGCCGGGTCAAAAGTCTCGACCATCAATAACTCAACACCAGTTTGCATGGCATT
>SHUW01000063.1 GCA_009694465.1 Ilumatobacteraceae bacterium | reverse complement strand
TAGGCCGAGTTGCTCGTACCTTTCGCTCCCAAAACAGACAAACTCGAACCGTAAGAATTGAGAACGTGCTTCAGTCGACGGCTGACAAGTCGGAACGGGTACAGAGACGGGTCGATGCCAAGGACAACAGCGCTGTCACCCTCTACATGAACTTCACCTAATTCGGCGACAATGTCATCGGGTGCAACGGTGAACTTAGCGGTACATGTTGGATCAGCAGCAGAAACGATCATCGCCTTATCGGGATGCACAACTCTACGGTTTGCTCGCACTTCATCCATCGGCATGCGTGAACCAGCGTATGCAAGATCGATCATCGCATCATCGCTGGGTCGCTCATCCATTGGGGTGTCGCCGCCAGGAAGTGGCAGTGGGTAACCGAGGCGTTTTGAAAGTTCCCAAAACACTTCCCATTCATTGAGCACATCGCCTGCACGTTCTGTAATGGCATCGGTGTAGTTGGTGTACGGAGCGCGGAACCAGCGATCCATGAGGTGGGGGACATCGGCTCGCTCTAATGACAACGTTGGGGCGATGACATAGTCAGCAAATTCAGCGGTTGCTGACATGCGATGGTCAACAACCACGAGAAGTTCAAGGTCCTTCATCGCAGCAACTGTGAGTTCCTGATCGGGCCACGCCACGACAGGGTTGCCTCCGCTCACAATCAGGGCACGAACCTGTCCGTCACCTGGAGTTAAAATTTCTTCAGCCAATGTGGTTGTCAACATCTCACCGCGGATACCGCGCAGGTTGCGCATCCGTGATGGCGCTCCCGTGGCAGGAGCTCGAGCCGCATGAACTTGAGCACGACGAGGGGTTTCTGGATATAAGAAGTAACCGCTCTCGAGCGAATCTCCCTCGCGATTGACGCGTCCACAAATCGTATTCAGAGCAATGGAAAGATGTTCGGTGAGACTTGAGTGTGGGGCCATGCTCGGCCCAGTACCCGTGCCGCTTGTGCCACGTTGAGCGGTGGCAAACATCCGTGCGGCGGCAACGATGTCGTCGGCGGGCACATCGCAACGCGTGGAAACGTAATCAAGAGTGAATGTAGAGACCGCGTCAGCGAGTTGGGCTAGGTCAGAAACCCACAAGTCACAGAACTCGTGATCGAAAAGGCCTTCGTCAATGACTACTTTCAAGATGCCAGCCATCAAGGTTGGATCTTCGCCTGGTTTGGGGGCGAGGTGAATATCGGCCTGTGTTGCAAACTCGGTGCGACGAGGATCAATAACAATAAGTTTCATACCCCGATTTTTTGCTTCACGCAAAACCACATATGGGTTGGTGCCTTGCAGACCACCGACTGGTGAAAAACTTGAGACCATTGGGTTGTAGCCAATCGCCAGCAATACATCAGCGTTGCTGAAATCTTGATAGCCGGCTTCCCAGATGCCGACACGAAAGGGTGCAGTACTTTTAGCGGGTTGATCAATCGTCACGGAGGTGTAAAAAGATGGTGAGTCAAAACCTTGATGAAAGGCGCGAGCAGCAGGGACCGCTAGCGAGTTCTGATACCCGCCGGTACCTGTATATGAGGCAACCGAGCGCGGCCCGTAGGTGTCAATGATCCGACGTAATTGTGTAGCGATCTCATCCATAGCCTCAGATGAGGAGAGTTCTTCAAATGTGCCATCGGGACGGCGACGTAATGATTTCAGCAAACGTTGAGGGTGAGTCATCTGCTCGGGGATCTGTCGCCCCTTGATACATGTATAGCCAGCGAAAATTGGATCCTCGGGAACTCCTCTGATGGCGACTGCTTGACCACCTTGTAGATCGACTTCGATCGGGCAACTGGCATGGCAGAAACGGCAAAAGGTTAAATGAGTAGAAATACCATCGGTTGATAAGTCATCCGTAGCGTTCAATGAATTGTCTAACGACACTTTTTGCCCCTTTTCCGTTGAACCTTGACCCCACGGCTCTGTTTATAAACTAATCGCTGGATTAGTTTATAAACAGACCAGAGGTCGATTTACTTTCCGAAACGAGACAAGTTATGAGCAATGAGCCCGAGACCTTCATCATTGATGATTTAATCCATCGCCGTCAAGGAGCGATCGCCTGCCCATATCCGATCTTTGCGGGTCTGCGAGAGACCGACGGGCTTGTTTTTAATGCCGACTTGGGGGCATGGATCATCACGCGTTATGACGATGTGCGTTCGATTTTGCGAGATACTGAGCGCTTCTCCAGCCTCAATCCAACGGGCCCGCAGGCGGCGGGAGAGGCCCTGATGAAGGGAATCATGGAGTTGATGCAGGACCCTGAGATGGCAGCGGTTCTTGATTCATCGGCGATGAGCCGAGGCCGAGTTGCGGTCTTATTGAACGCCGATCCACCTGATCATCGCCGTCAGCGCAAGTTGGTCAACCCTGCGTTTCGTCCAGACCGTATTCGAGCCATGGAGCCAGCCATCACGGAAGTTGCAACTCGACTCTTGGTAGATGTTCAAGCCGATCTTGCCAAAACCGGACAGGTGAATATCGTCGAGCGTTTCACCGTTGGACTTCCGATGACAATCATTGCCCTAGCGCTTGGTGTCGTCGGTGAGGATTTGGCGACCTTTAAGAAGTGGTCAAATGACATCGTGATGCCCGTGGGCAACCATTCGCCGTCCACCGAGCAGGTCAAAGGTTTCTTGTTATCGACAAAACAATTTGCTGAATACTTTTTGGCTCAAATCGCCCAGCGTCAGGCAGTTCCCACGAACGACCTGTTGTCGGATATTGCTAACGCCGACATTGATGGCGAAAAGTTAACCGATGATGAGCAATTGGGTATGTTGCAACAATTTCTTGTCGCCGGCAACGAAACAACGACCAATCTGATTACCAACATGATTCGCTGTTTGGCGCAAGATTCTGAACTTCAAGAGCGCGTACGTCGAGAACCCGCGCTGATTGACGGTCTGATTGAAGAGATGTTGCGCTTTGAAGCCCCTGTTGGAGGTTTATTCCGACAAACCAAAGTTGACGTCGAGATCGCTGGGACATCGATCCCGACGGGTGATCATCTCTGGCTCGTTTTTGCCTCGGCCAACCGCGACGGTTGCAAATTCGCCGAGCCTGACCAAGTTGATCCCGAAAGACTGAATGTCAAGGAACACTTGGCCTTTGGCAACGGGGAGCATTTCTGCCCAGGTGCGGGACTGGCGCGAAGTGAGGCACGTATCGCAATCCAACTCATTTTGGAAACTCTTGAGCCTTTTTCACTGGCGGCAGATAACGAATTTCACTATGGCGACTCCTTCGTTCTACGCGGACTCACGGGATTAAATATCTCAACTTGGGGGTAATGACCCTCGGCGTAGCGTCAGAAGTAATCAATCGGTTAGTTTCTAGGGAGAGATGTTGGTCGCAACGACTTGCACAGGGGAGGGACCAAAAATGGCTGATCGCTGGATAACTGATAGGGCGCCAAGCAAGCGTTGGCCGCACTACACCCGAGCCAATGCCGGCGAAGTCCTGAGCGTTTCGGCCAGTCCTCTGAGCCAGCAATTCTGCTGGGAAAACGGCATCTTGCTCGGTTGGCGTGACGGTTATGTGCGGGGAGGTAATTACACCCTTGACGAATTCACCAACGGCGAACCTGAAGTATGTGGCTTTTTCGCCGGCTACTTCTACATCAACTTGGCAAATGTGCGCATGCAGGCTGTGCGCAGTCCGCTACTCACTGTCGAGCAATTAGATCTTGCCTTCTTCGGGGATCACCCCGAAGTCCCGCCCTATGAGGCGCATCCACTTGATGAACGCCCCGAAATGGCCGAGGGGATCTTGGCTCACCTCGGATGGGTGATGACCAATACCTCAATTCCTGAAGTTGATGCCGAAAAGCAGATGACCATTGAGTTGCGTCGGGGCCGGCCAGATTTAGCAACATTGAGCGATGCCGGATTGCTCACACGGGCCCGCATGTTGCAGCCATTGCTGCGCAAATTATTTGATAGTCATACCCCTCCTTCATCTGACTCAGCCATCGCACCCGGAATTTTGGGTGCCATTTGTGCGGCAATTGGTGAACCAGAAACGGCGATGAAGTTGCTGGCAGGCATCGGAGATGTTGACTCTGCTGAACCCAGTTATCGGATGTGGGATTTGTCGCGCACTGTGAATGCTTCTGCTGCAGTGAGCAAAGAGTTCAACGCTGGCTTGACAGGTCTCGTTGATCGCCTCAAGTCATCATCGAATAGTGAAGTGCAACATTTCCAAGCACAGTTCGAGCAGTTTTTGGTTGAATTTGGATCGCGCGGTCCCAATGAGTGGGAGATCAGTGCCGATACATGGGAGACAAAGCCCGCTTTCGCGATTGCGGTGATTGATCGTATTCGTCTGCAGAAAGATAGTGAGTCGCCAACCATTCGCAATGCCCGCAAGGCACAAGAGCGTCTGACCTTGACGCAAGACGTGCGTGACAAGGTGCGACCACTCGGCGATGAATTGGCTGGACAATTAGAAGGTGCACTGACCGCCAGTTCGCAAATGGCTATTCGCGAGCGGACCAAGACAAATATCATTCGCGCGCTTCACGAAGTACGCATGGCGTTTCGTGAATTGGGTCTGCGACGCGCAGCGCAAGGCACTTTGAAGGACCCACATCATGTGTTTGCTTTGCTTGATTCTGAGCTTGATGAATTTTTGTTCAACCCAACGTCGTTGACGGAAGTTCTCGCTCAACGCCACGCTCAGTGGCAGGCACTGCAACTTCTTGAGCCGCCGTTTTTCATCAAAAATGGCATTGTGCCCGCACTGAGCGAATATAAAAAGAAGGGCCAGTCAACGGCAACCCGTGCTCAAGTCGGCGATGTCGTTCAGGGGGTCCCTGGCTGCACCGGTCAATACGTTGGTCGGGCACGAGTCATCCTTGATCCCACAGAACCGGGTGACCTTGAGCCCGGCGATGTCTTGATCGCTCCGAATACTGATCCCGCATGGACACCATTGTTCATGTCCTGTGGAGCAGTCGTCGTCAATGTGGGGGCGGCTATTAGCCACGCCATCATCGTGAGTCGCGAACTTGGTCTTCCATGCGTTGTATCGGCTACCGATGCCACTGTGCGAATCATCGATGGCTCATTGATCGAAGTCAACGGTGATAACGGAGCGGTCACGATTTTGGAAGTGCCAGCATGAGTCATCCTTTTAGATTTGGTCTGCAGGCGTACGCCCCAGAGTCGGGCAAGCAATGGCGAGAACTTGCGCGCAAAGCCGAATCCACCGGCTTTTCTTCTTTCCATCTTGCTGATCACATCATTGGTCCGGGACCCGCTTTGGCGGCGACTGGTCACCCCGTGCAAACTGTGGCTGCGATTCCAGCAATGGCAGTGGCGGCCGAGGCTACGAGCACCATCAAGGTGGGTTGTCGCGTTCTTTGCGTTGACTATCGCAATCCAGTGATGCTGGCCAAAGAAGTTGCCACCCTGGACTTTTTTTCCGAAGGACGACTTGAACTTGGTTTAGGCGCGGGTTGGCTACAAGGTGAATATGAGGCTGTCGGAATACCTTTTGATCGTGCGGGAGTGCGACTAGACCGTTTTGAGGAAGTTATTGGTTTGCTTCGTGCTTCTTTTGTCGAAGGTGAACTGAATATCGACACCACTCACGTCCACGCGGTCGGATTTGAAGCCGTGCCCAAGCCATTCACCAAAGCAGGACCGCCGATCATGATCGGTGGGGGAGCACAGCGCATTTTGACCATTGCAGGACGTGAAGCTGACATCGTCAGCCTCAACTTCAACAACTCCTCGGGCAAATTGGGTGCCGAAGGTATCGGCTCGTCGACGGCTGAACTGACTGATAAAAAAATTCAGTGGATTCGCGACGGTGCTGGCGACCGGTTTGAGCAAATTGAGATTGAAATAGCCGCCTACTTCACAGTGGTCACTCCAGATGGTGCAGGCACACGTGCCAAGATGGCGCCAATGTTCGGTATGACCCCAGAGGTTTTCGCCGAGCATCCCAATGTGCTGATTGGTTCAGTGGATGAAATTTGCGATCGCATTGTTGAGCGGCGTGAACGATTCGGCATTAGTTACACAAGTTTCGGTGCATCCGTGATGGATTCAGTGATTCCAGTCGTTGAACGACTGTCGGGTAAATAGATAAATCCTTTTGAGCGGAGCAGATCATGACTATTGACATCAGCAATTTTAACCCTTTTGACCCCACGACACAGCAGTGCCCTTATCCGCACTACGCCCAGATGCGCGCCGACTCAGCGGTGCATCCAGTGCCGAGCATCGGCGTGCACCTAGTCACGAAACACGACTTGGTGATGACAGTACTGCGTGACCCGCAGACGTATTCATCGTTGTTTGGAGGCTCAGGTATGCCATTGAGTTCAGCGGACCGTGAAAAGTTTGCTGATGTGATGGCTGCGGGTTACCCACGTGTGCCAACCATGCTGACTGCCGATCAACCCGATCACACGCGCTATCGACGCCTTGTAGCGCGCGCTTTTCACCCCAAGGTGATCGCTGAGATGGAACCAATTATCCGTGAGATCACAGTTGGCTTGATTGACTCGTGGATTGATAAGGGTCGTATCGAATTCGTCAAGGAGTTTGGCGTCCCCTTGCCCGTGCGCGTCATTGCCAAGGCACTTAATGTGCCTGATGATCGCCTGGCGGACTTCAAGCGCTGGTCAGATGACTCAATTGCCGGCATAGGTACGAACATCACCATTGAGCAGCGCATTCAAGCCGAATATGGTGTCAATGAGTTTCAGCATTATTTTGCTGAGCAGATCAATTTGCGTCGCACTGAACCACAGGACGACTTGTTGACTAATTTGCTCAACGCATCGATTGATGACGATGATCCAGAAGTGACGGATAAGCGTCAGCTTGATATGGCTGAGATGCTGAGTATTGTGCAGCAATTGTTGGTGGCCGGAAATGAAACCACTACTAAGACATTGACAGAGATGATTCGCCTGCTCGCAGAGAATCCTGCCGAATGGGAAAAACTTAAGGCTGATCCTTCACGTGCTGAAAAAGTTGTTGAAGAAACGCTTCGTCTTTCGACGCCGACCCAAGGTATGTGGCGCATTCTCACCAAGGACACTGAACTCGGTGGTGTGCAACTGACTAAGGGCCAACGAATCATCATTGTCTTTGCCTCGGCTAATCGTGATGAGGCCCTGTACGACGATCCAGATGGCTTCAACCCTGACCGTGAGCACTTGCGCGAGAACTTAGCCTTTGGTAAGGGAATTCATTTCTGTTTGGGCGCCAATCTCTCGCGACTTGAGGGCAAGGTTGCTGCTGAGGAACTCTCAAAGCGCATTGACACAATCACTCTGTCAGATTCAAACAAATACGAGTACTTCCCGAGCTTTATGTTGCGTGGTTTGACGAATCTTGAAGTTGAATTCACTGCTGCAACTGGCGTGAGCGCATGAGTGGAGAACTCGCTGGAAAAATCACTGTGGTGACTGGTTCAAGTCGCGGCATTGGCAGGGGAACAGCTATCGCCTTGGCTGAAAAGGGAGCCACGGTGTACATCACGGGGCGCAGTGCTGGAACTGGACCACTGACGATTGACACCACCGTGAAGATGGTCAATGATGCGGGTGGCAAAGGTGTCGCAGTGCAGGTTGATCACGGCGATGATGCGCAGATCGCTGCCCTCTTTGCGCGAATCAAAGACGAAGTTGGCAAGATCGATGTTTTGGTCAACAATGTGTACAAGATTCCTGATCCTCCAGCATGGGGTGGTGGCTTTTGGGATCACCCGATCAGCATTTGGGATGACCAGGTGGGAATCGGTCTGCGGGCGCATTATGTGGCCTCGTGGCATGCTGCGCCACTGCTGTTTGCTGCAGGTCAAGGAGGCTCAATCATGAATGTTTCCTCGCCTGGAGGAAGTTCGTATCACTTTAGTTCGTCCTATGGTGCAGGCAAGGCGGGGCTAAATCGACTCAGCGCTGATATGGCTTTGGAGTTGAAGCCCAAGGGAATTGCATGTTGTTCGATCTATCCCGGCTCCGTGGCGACTGAGTTTATTCAGGCAGTCTCGGGTGATCGTGGCATGGACCTCACCGCAGCACAGACCACTCTTGGTGTTGGGCGTGCTATCGCTGCCTTGGTTGTGGCGCCTGATCTCATGGAGCGTTCGGGTTCCATTCAGTGGATCGAAGATTTGTCTGAAGAGTTTGACACGCGAGATGAAAACGGCAATAGGGCTGTGAAGTACAAAACTCGTTCCTGAGTTTTAGAATTCCAATTGCAAATGGTCAACGCCGCGAATAGTGAGACGGTCGCGCCACGTGATGTCCCCGAGTGCGTGCATATTTGGAAATCTGGCGACCATTGATCCGACGGCGATCTCGGCTTCCAACTTTGCCAGACTCGCACCCAAGCAATAGTGGATGCCACCAGCGAAAGCAAGATGGCGATTAGAGTTCGCCCGGTCAAGTTTGAGAATATGTGGATCGGCAAACATTGCTGGATCATGGTTGCCGGCACCCAACAGTGTCGTCACGATTGTTCCTGGTTCTACGGTCACTGGGCCGTGTAACGACTGGTAAGTCACTGGGACAATCGGAACGCGAACTGTCTGCTGTACTGGTCCGTCAAATCGTAAAAGCTCATCAACGGCACGGGTCGCAATGCTTGGATTGTTATGCCACAGAGCGAGTTGCTCAGGGAAGCGCAGTAGAGCATTGATGGAATTGCCGATTAAGTTTACCGTCGTTTCATGGCCAGCGATATAGAGAAGCACAACGAATGAGATCAGTTCATCAAGTGCCAAATTGTCCCCGTCATCTTCGACAGCGATCAGTGCGGAGAGCAAATCATCGCCAGGATGACGGCGCCGGTCTTCAATGATTTCAAACAAATAGGGGATGAGTTGACTGAAAGCCTCATCAGTTCGATCGAGGTCTTCAAGAGTTGAAGTTGGTTCCAAGGCGAGAGTGATGAGTTGACCCCATTCCCGCATTTCGTCGGAACGATCTGTGGGCATTGCCAGCAAATCTGAGATCACTTGGAAAGGAATCGGGAAGGCCATCTCATCCACGAGTTCCATGCCGCCATTATCTGAGGCTTGATCTAAAACATCATCCACCAATTGTTGAATACGTGGGCGCAATCTGTCAATCGCAGTCGGAGTAAAGGCCTTACTGACCAGTCGACGCAAGCGCGTGTGATCTGGGGGATCAAGGTTGAGAATTGTTTTCGCTCCGTCACGACCTTTTCGGCGTTCGCGTTTAGCGATCCACAGGGGGTCTGTCGGCTCATTGGCTGTGGCTTCAATATCGCGACTGAAATCATTGCTTCGAAGTGTCGCTGAGACATCTTCGTAGCGCGTCAAGATGATGCTGCCAAGTGGTGTGCTGTGAACCGGATCCTGTTCGCGCAAGGCCTGATAGAAGGGGTAGGGGTTGGCCCGAAACGCTGGGTCAAACGGGTTGAATGTTGGCCGGGTCATGATGAACTCAGGGCTGTAGCGAGGGTGTCAACGATCTGATCAATCTGCGCATCGCTGGTCACTAATGGTGGGCAAAAAGTATTGGCATCTGCGCCAATCGCACGCGTGATGACTCCCAGGTTCAACATCTTGTCACGGATCACCATCGGATCATGATGAGGG
>SHUW01000062.1 GCA_009694465.1 Ilumatobacteraceae bacterium | reverse complement strand
CTCTGCGTGGGGGGGAAACTTCAGATCCATAGTTTCGGAGCTTGATGCAGTTTCATAGGGCACCAATTCGAGGAACCACTCGAGTCGCTTGGAGGCGATCTCCGATTTCATGTTCTAAGGTACGCCAATCTCCGAATTCGCGATCGAGAATATAAACCCGTCGGAGATATCGGTGAAATTCGTGTTCCCAGGTAAAGCCGATGGCTCCGTAACATTGCTGAACTTGTGTGCAAGCATTTTCGGCAGCACGGCCGGCGAGACATTTAGCCACCAGGGCGGTCCATTCGTCGCCTTGTTCGGCCGCTTCAGTAGCCAAGTTTCCCGCGCCGACAACAAGGCAATGAGCGCTCGCCAAACGATGTTGTAGAGCCTGAAAAACGCCGATCGGTTTTCCGTACTGAACGCGCTGGGCGGTGTATTCGACGGCCGAGGCAACGACATGTCGTCCAATACCAACGAGTTCGGAGGCGATTATTCGACGTCCTGCTGCAACAACGGCAGTACTCGCTTCGGCGCTCAGTCGTGCGACAGATGCAATGGGCACCTCACCGTAGACAAGTCGGCGATTTGCCGAATCATCGGTTCCTTGCAGCGGCGAAATAGTTAGATGAGATGAGGCACAGGTTGACAACTGTTCGCCGGTGAAAAATATGACCTGTGACCCGAGATTCGTTGCGCTCGTGACACCTTCAACTTTGACGGTATCTCCCGGAGTCCCCGGATTGCTCAAAGGAGAGGGAAGCAAAATGCTGTGATTGGGCCCAACACTTGGGTCAGTGAGGCAAGCCACTCGTACCAACTCTGGTCCTAAAGCATCCACGCTTGAGAGTGTCTCACCTTTGATTTCAAATAGCACTCGAAGAGCTGTGGCTGCGTCAACCTTGAGGACCTCTTCCCATCCGAGTTCTTCAAGGCGCCCGACGAATGACTCGTTGTGCCCTTCGCGCATGAGGGCACGGAGGCTAATGCGCAACATATCGAGGGTGTCCTGATCAAGTTTCATCACGTTTAACCTCTCGGCATTCCAAGAACGCGCTGCGCGACCAGAGTTCGCTGAATCTCTTGCGAACCACCATAAATTGGTGCTGCGCGGCTGAACATGAAGTCGTGCCTCAGCCAATCCAAGCTTGGGTCAACTTCAAAACGTTCGCCGAGGTGATATCTGATGGCATCCCACGCTGCTAGTTCAGCGTCAATGAGTAATAGTTTGTCGACTGAAACTTCGGGACCGAGTGACTCTTCGCGAGCAAGACATTCGACGGTGTGGCGTGTCTGTAATCGTAAGGCTGACATCAACGCATAAGCAGCGCCGATATCGGCCGAGTGACGCGGATTAGAGGAAGCGCTTTGGAGTGCTTGTTCCAACCTTTTGTGAAAACGACCTTGCTGCAACCAGCCCCAAGCACCGCGTTCCCATTGCAGCATGTACATCGCAACTTCCCACCCCTGACCGAGTTGGCCGATCACACGATCTGCAGGAACGAAAGCTCCATCAAGGAAAATTTCTGAAAAATGATTCTCGCCATCCTGTGCTGTGATCGGTCGCACCTCGGCACCTTCTTGATCTACGTCAACGAGGACCATAGTGAGTCCTTTATGCCCTGGTCCGCCAGAACGTGCGAGTAAGACTGATCGATTTGATAAGTGCCCGAGAGTGGACCAAACCTTTTGACCGTATAGCCGATATCCGTCTCCATCAGGCTCAAGGCGGGTTCGCAAACTGGCTAGGTCACTGCCAGCGTCGGGCTCGGAAAAGGCTTGCGACCATATATCGTCGCCGCGGAGCAAACCGGGTAGCAGTGTCTCGGCAAGATGCGGTGAGTACACCAACAAGACGGGTACCAGAATCTCGAGCGTGGTGTATGGCTCGGGGATCTGAATATCAAGGTCCCATAGCGTTTGAAACATGGCCGCGCGAAAGCGCGGGTCACCACCAAATCCACCGGCCTTCTCGGGCCAGCCGAGTCGCGACCAACCTGAATCAAAAAGTAAGGACTGCAATCCAGAGAGGTGTTTTGTGGAGGCTTCAAGACTTGGCGTGTGGTAACCGATGTAGGGAGTAGCTAATGGTTCTTGACTGAGAAAAATACGAAGCGCGTCACCATAAGCAGAAGGTGAATTAAACATTGACGCGTCGGGAATCATGTAAATCTCCTTTTAAGAACTGAGGTATGTCTGAGCAAACTCTCCGATGAAGTTGGCAGCCATCGGATGGGGGCCTCGGGGACCAGACAACACCATCCAAGTCGCTCCGAGTTCAGCGATTCGTCCGAGTGTGTCACGGTGGCGTTCGACCTCCACTGAGGTTTCATAGATTGACGAATCCGAGTACGACAGAACGATGTCGAGGTTTGTAAATCTATCCCCAGCTAGTCGCTTGAGCATGTTTAATCGATCAACCACATCATCAACTGAAGTCATCGATGGAGAGCGCACGGTAGAGAACATCCCTTCGGGTCCGATCAGTGGCATCCATCCTTGAGCTCGTTCGGCAACACGACGAATAGTCAGTGAAGCATTGCCGCCAATCCAGATTGGAATGGGTTGTTGTACCGGTCGCGGAAGACCAATGGTGTCACGGCAACTGAAATGTGTACCTTGATAGTCAAAAGGTTCGCCTGCCCAATGCAGTGGCAAGACGTCAAGAGCTTCATCGAAAAGTACATTGCGTTCTTCAAAGTCCACGCCGAGAGCAAAGTATTCGGCTTTGAGATAACCGGTGCCCACCCCGAGGATAAAGCGACCGTTAGATAATTTGTCAACAGTGGCAGCGGATTTCGCTAGGGAGAGAGGGTTGCGGTAGGGGAGAACTGCCAGGTATGTGAGTAACTTCAGGCGACTGGTCACGGCGGCGACATGCGCCAGGGCAACAAACGGATCGAGGCTTTGGTGACCACCAGTGGACAACCATTTTGCGGTCGGTGCTGGATGCTCGGTGAAGGAGAAGCCATCCCAGCCATGTGCTTCGGCCAAAATAGCGAGTTCTGATACTGGTCCAGCATCAAGCATGTCACCTTCTAAGCCGTTGAAATCGGGGTATTGAAAGATGAACTTCATAGAGAAACCTTACTTGATACTTATGTCAAGTTCTTCCTCGCCGAAGCTAGGTGAATGGCTTCAACCTGTCTTTTTAAATTCGCCATCGCGACGTTGAGCGAAGTCTGTAGCCCTCAAGAAGGGGGTGGAGATGTGTAGTGCTGTAAAACCGATGATGGCAATATGTTGGAAAACCCCTCATCAGGCCAATTCAGCCAACCAGCTGAAGCGAAGGTACCACCGTCGGGATGCAAAGTCATTCCCGTCATATAGGACGATAGTCCTGATGCGAGGAAAATGACGGCGTTGGATATATCAGAGGGCGTTCCTAGTCGACCCATGGGAATAGAAGTGCGAATATTTATTGGGTTAAGCATCGGATGACTTGCTTCGGTGCTGCCGATACCCAGCATATTTGGAGTTGGTGCTAGGTCTGGTGCAACATTGTTGACCCGAATCCCCTCGGGTGCTAACTCAATAGCCAATGAACGCGCAAACTGAGCGACCGCTGCTTTAGCAGCCGAATACACGGCGAAGTTTGGTGCAGCGCGGTAACCCTCAATCGTTGTGATGTTGATGATGCTCCCTGCGCGACCGCCGGCACGCATGGCAGGCACAGCGCGCGATGTGGCTTGGAGAACATGTGTCAGGTTGGTGCGAATGAGAGCATCCCAGGCACGTTCACTTTGTTCGGTGAAAGCCCCCTTGAAGGTTCCGCCGACGACATTGACGAGTATGTCGAGGCGCTTCCATTTATCGGCGACAGCCTCGAAAAGGGCGTCAAGGTCATCTGATTTGCGGACATCTCCAGTGTGCACAATCGCCTCAACGCCGCGTGAAATGAGTTCTTTGGAAATACGCTTTGTGGCAGCCTCGTCGCGGTCAATAAGCGCGATGTTCACGCCGTTACTGGCCAGATCAAGGGTAATAGCTTCACCAAGACCTCCAGCGCCCCCAGTGATGATCGCTGTCTTGCCGATCAGATCGGAGCGGTCCAACCACCATCGTCCCGATCGATCCTCTGCATCAACTTCGCTCATATCCGGACTCCTATTCGACTTCCTTTGGCATTCTGACATAATTGTCAAGTACAAAGATGAACAGCATTCCTTGGAGGAGAGACATGGACTTACAGATGCGTGGCAAAAGGTTTCTGGTTGTGGGTGGAACAGCAGGCATTGGGCTCGCGGCAGCATCGGTCCTAGCCGCGGAGGGGGCAAGTATTGCTGTGATTGGACGAAATCAGCAGCGGCTTGATGAAGCAGTGGAGCATCTTTGTGTCGGGGCGACTTCAGAAGTATTCGGGGTGCGGGGTGATGTCAGCACTCATGCTGGAGCGCTCGATGCGGTTAATCGAGCGGTTGAATTTTTGGGAGGGCTTAACGGGGTGGCCATAACAACTGGTCTGATTGGTCATGAACCGATTGGCATTTCCGATGCTCGGTGGGTCGAAGTTTTCAGCGATGTTTTCATGAGTACCGTTCGCGTGGTGGAAGCTTGTCTGCCATATCTTGTGAGTACACAAGGCTCCATTGTGACTACAGCTGCCTATTCAATTCGAGCACCAGAGATAGCTCGTCTTCCCTATGCATCAATGAAAAGCGCGGTCGCAACATTTACCAAGGGCATCGCCAAGGCCTACGGTCAGGAGGGTGTGCGCGCTAACTGCGTGGCTCCTGGAGCGATTGAAACAGCATCCCTGACTGCTTTGCGGCGCCATGTTTCAGAGACAAAAGGCATTCCGTATAACGAGGCCTTGGAGCGAGTAATGGTTGATGAATGGCATCTTGATATTGCGTTACAAAGACCAGGTCGCGCAACTGAGGTAGGAAATCTCATCGCATTTGTTTTGTCTGATCTCGCCGCTTATATGACTGGAACATTGATCAATATTGATGGTGGGACAAACTTTTAATCACTTCCAAGGCAAAGATTATGAATGAGTCTTGCGTGATTATTTAGAAGGTGATTTCTCGTTGGGTGGCTAACATCGCCCGATGCTCGGGAGCCGCAATATTGATCAGCCGACGGGAGCGTTCGGCGTCATTGATATCGCGAAGGTCCGCGACCCCGTGTTCGGTGACCACAAATTGAATATCGGATCGTGCCGTGGAGACGACCTCACAACGATTGACGATGTTGGATATGCCGTTGGCGGTGGTTGATCGAACGGCAATAATTGACATGCCGCCGACTGATCGTGAGGCACCAGTACAGAAGTCGGCATGTCCGCCGAGGGGAGCGATAATACGCCCGCCAATTCTTTCGACATTGACGTCCCCATCTAGCGATACCTGCAAGGCCGTATTGCAACTGACGAAACGTGGCTTAGACGACAAGATGGTCAGATCATGTGTTTCAGTGACCGAGACAAGGCGCAACATCTTGCTTTGAGCGAGCTGTAGCAATGCATCTGCGCCCCAGGCGTAGGCCGCTGTGATGGGACCAGTTAGGAGACCTCTGGCGTTCAATTGAGCCATTGATTCGGTGGCGAGTCCCGACCAGATCGATATCGGTCGCTGAATTGAGGCGGCGATACCATCGCCAAATCCCCCCGAACCGAACTGCATTGTGGGTTCATCGGGGAGAAGTTTGACGACGCGTTTGCCGATCAAAACATCAATGTCGTCGGGAGGGCGCGCCGTCACACTTTTGGTCAATCCCGCTGGTGGGCGCGATATCGTGGCGATGATATTGCCCTCGATCAGTGGACCGCCGAGGTCGGGAGATTCATTGTCAACCTCGATGACAACTAATCGAGAATGACGGGCGAGAACGTCGTTGGATCCCACGCTCGCTCCGTGTGCGTAGCCAGATCCGCGTGGGACACCAGAGATGAGAGCGATGTCAGGTGGGTTCGCTTCAATGAAAGGTCCGATGGCCGAAAGTCGCATCGTGAGTGCGACAACGCGACCTTCGTTGATGGGTTTGGTCAGCGCATACCCAGCCACAAGTGTGGTCCCCTTGAAGTTGGGTTCTTGCAACCAGGAATGTGGCTCGATAGTCCAACCGAGGAAGATCTCATGGGGGATATCGGAAGGATACCCAGCAGCCAATAAAAGTAATTTTGGTGGGGTGCGAGGCGCGCCTGGACCGTCAGCGTAGAAAATACGCAATGGTTGATTCATCTTCCTGGTGCTCTCGGAGTCATGCCCCGTGAAGTATTCATCCGCTGGATTTCCTTCGCTTGGTACGAATAAGACTGTACTGTCGTCTCCCATGTACGCGGGATACTGCTATGCAACTTGAGGGAACTATTTGTGTTGTAACTGGCAGTGCCAGCGGTATTGGTCGTGCTCTTGCTTTTGAGTTCTCGCGTCGTGGTGCCGCTGGAGTAGTAATCGCTGATATTGATGGGGAGTTGTGTGCCAAGGTCGCCGAACGCATCGAACCTGTCGTACCAACACTTGCGGTTACCTGTGATGTTGGCGATCCGTTAGCAGTTCAGGATCTTGTGGATCGTTCGATGAAACATTTCGGTCGCATTGATATCTTCTGCTCAAACGCCGGATATTCCGACCCTGTGACATGGGACCTTTCTTCTCCGATTGAAGTCTTTGAGAATGTCACGCGAGTTAATTTGATGGCTCATGTATCTGCCGCTAAGGCGGTGCTCCCGAGCATGGTGGAACGCGGGTCTGGCTACTTACTGCAGACGCTCTCATCAGCCGCACTGATTTCTGGTCCAGCTGCTGCGGGCTACACCTTAACAAAATTCGGTGCTTTGGGCTTCGCCGAGTGGATCGCCATAAATTATCGGCAACATGGGGTTCGCGTTTCGTGCATTTGTCCCAACGCTGTTTATACCGCCATGTTCGGTCGATCAAAGGATCTTGACACTCCGGTTGTTTTACCAGTGTTAGATGAAATTGGCGAGATGTTATTACCTGAGGATGTGGCGGCGATGGCGGCAGATGTTATGGAAGGCGAGGAAACATTTCTGATACTTCCGCATGATCGTGTTGGTAAATCTTTTCAACGTAAAGCTAATAATTATGACCAATGGATTGAACGTACTGCTTCAAGAATCACGTCGCTGCGCCCTAATGATCCCGGTTTGAGGTGAAACGTTGGAAGATTCATTGCACCAAATTCCTCTGATTGGTGAATACCAGAACATGGGTGATGCATTCGTGGCGGTAGCTCAGCAGTTCCCTGAGGTGCTTGCATATGTTGAGGGTGATCAGCGGATGACTTTTGCTGAATGGTTTCGGCGATCGGACGCGCTGGCTACAGATCTCTTACATGGGGGCCTGCAAGCGGGCGATGTGGTTTCAATACTTCTGCCGTCTTCGATTGATTACGCCGTGATGTTTGGTGCAGCTGTACTTGCGGGTGCTGTGGTGACGGGATTGAATACGCGCCTCGGGGTCAAAGAAGTAGAGGCGATCTTGGGTCAACTTCATTCGCACACAATTGTGGTGGATCCCGATTCGTTCAGTTTTCCCGTTGTTGATTTCGTGCAACGAGCCCCGCATCAGCGAATCCTGCTGCGTGCGCACATGAAGACTTCAAGAGGCGGGGAGGGGACTCAATACCATCGGGTTCTTCGCAAGAGTGATGATCCCGTTGTCATCATCTGGACAAGCGGTACAACTGGGATACCAAAGGGAGCATGGTTTGATCATCGTTCAATGCTTGCTGCTGTCGCCAGTGCGGGAGTGATGAGCCGTGGCTTCGACGTCAAATTAGTAAGCACACCGTTTGCTCACGCGGGTTATATGGCTAAAATGTGGGATCAAATCGCTTGGGTCACCACGGCGGTGATTAGTCCTCAGCCATGGTGCGCCGCAGATATGTTGCGTCTCCTCATTGATGAACGGGTGACGGTGGCCGGAGGTGTACCCACACAATGGGCCAAGCTCTTGCAAGAGCCGGGGATTGATTCTGCAGACCTTTCGCATCTCCGACTGGGTTTAGTTGCGACTGCTCCGGCATCTCCGGAACTCATTGAGCGGGTTGCAGCAACGATCGGTTGCCCGCTAGTGGTGAGGTACGCGATGACAGAGTCGCCGAGTATCACTGGGACGCATCCGCATGATGACCCTCAAGTCCAGACGCGAACGGTGGGTCGAGCGCAGTTTGGGATGTCAGTGCAAGTGATTGATGGGGATGGTCATCAAGTGCCAGTTGGTTCTGTCGGACGAGTGCGGGTTCGTGGATCCTGTGTTATGCGGGGCTATTGGAATAACCCAACCTTGACAACAGCGTGTCTTGACACAGAAGGTTGGTTGACTAGCACCGATCTCGGACGTTTTGATGCATTGGGTAATCTTGTATTAGTAGGACGGACAAACGACATGTACATCAGGGGTGGGTACAACGTGTATCCCCTGGAAATCGAGAATTTATTGGCTGAGCACCCAGCGGTTGATCGGGCAGCTGTGGTCGGTGTCCCGGCGGCAGTCATCGGTGAAATGGGGGTGGCCTTTGTCGTGCCCGTTGATTCTCAATCTCCGCCGACGCTCAACGATGTAAGGTTTTGGGTTAGTCAGCACCTCGCTGATTACAAGATGCCTGATCGTTTAGAAATCGTTAGCGAACTCCCGCTAACTGCCATGATGAAGGTGGACCGTCAGGTCTTAATTGAACTCGCAGAAGGTACCGGGGGGTTTCTCCAATGAATTGGCACAACACCGAGAACAGAATCAGATAATGGCTCACGAGCGCGAACTGCCAGTCGTGGAGGAAGAAACGCGTCCCTATTGGGAGGCGGCTAAACAGGGACGTTTGTTGATCAAAAAATGCAATGACTGTTCCGAAGTGCACCATTATCCGCGACCCTTTTGTCCCACTTGTTGGAGCGAAAATGTGGGATGGTTGGAGACCAGTGGCCGCGGTGTGCTGTACACCTACTCCGTAGTCTTTAGAAATGATTTAGCGCCTTTTAATGAATGGGGGACCTATGTTCCGGCAATTGTGGAACTTGCCGAAGGACCCCGTTTGATGACAAACATGATCGACTGCGAGCGAGACAACCTTTTCGTCGGAATGCCTGTTCAGGTGGCTTTTCGTGATCTCAACGAAGAATGGGCTGCTCCAGTCTTTCGTCCGATCTGACCCCTGACCCCGAACGACTCTGTGAAATAGAAGTAAATTGACGACTATATCTGGGTGACAGTAGTGTCAGAAGTAGCAAGTTGTCGACGATGGGGAGTGCTATGAAGATTGAAGACATGATCATGGTCAGTATTGATGACCATGTGATCGAACCACCGGATGTGTTTGAGAATCACATGCCCGAAAAGTACAAGGCCGATGGTCCAAAATTTGTGCGTCTTGAAAATGGGCTAGATCAATGGGTCTTCCAGGGTGAGGTGATGGGTACTACGGGTCTCGGAGCCGTGGCTTCATGGCCCCGAGATGAATGGAGTTTTGAGCCAGTCGGTCACGCAGAGATGCGTCCCGGGTGTTATGACATTCACGAACGCATACGCGACATGAATGCCAATGGAGTGCTTGCCTCAATCAACTTTCCAACTGCTTCAGGCTTTGCCGGCGCATGGTTAGCGGGCAAACCGGATAAAAAACTTGGAGCAATCGCGGTATCGGCATACAACGATTGGCAGATTGATGAGATCGCTGGACAGTATC
>SHUW01000061.1 GCA_009694465.1 Ilumatobacteraceae bacterium | reverse complement strand
ATGAATCGCGTTGCTCACGAAGAGTTGTTAGAGATGCGAGCCGAACTTTTACGCATCACCGCAAGTGTGGTGGAGAGTATCCCCCGAGCTACGCAGATTTTACTTGAACAAGATTTGGAAGGTGCGGCTTATCAAATCTTGGGAGATGATGAGATTGACGCACGCACGATTGAACTAGAAGAGCGTTGTGTTCATCTGATGTCTCTTCATTCCCCTGTCGCTGGCGAACTTCGTCACGCCGTGGCGATTATGAAGATGTCCGCTGACATTGAACGTTCGGCGGATCTATTAGTCAATATCTGCAAGGTTGCGCGCCGGATTCACGGTTTTGAACTTGATCCTAAATTGCGGGGATTGATCGGGCGGATGGGTTCCCAAGCTCAAATTCTTTTTCGCCAGGCGATCGAGGCGTACGCCGATCTGGATTTACCCATGGCCAAAGCCGTGGATGACATGGATCTATTCTTGGATTACTTGCATAGACAGTTCATCCAGGGAATATTTGAATCGCACACTGCAGGCAACATTGACTTGCCAATTGCCATACAAATGGCGATGACTGCACGCTTTTACGAACGTATCGGCGATCACGCAGTGAACATGGCGCACTCAGTGCAGTATTTGATTACTGGTGTCATCCCGTCTGCAGGAGATCATCGTCGTGCGGGACGCACGCAAACTGAGTTTGATACTCCGAGTGGAGTCTGAGGATGGGTTGGGTCCTTGTTTTCGCATTCGGGATAGCGGCGGGTGTTCTCGTCAACAACTTTCTCAGGCGGTCAGATGGCGTCGCCAAGGTCTTATCCGTTTCTCAAGACGAGAGAGCAGCAGTTGAGTCAAATGATGCTGAAAAGGCATTTGCAGAGACATTGCGTGATGCGGTCAACTCATTGACGGTGGGAGTTGTCGTTGCAGGTGCCGATGGCACAGTGATTTTTCGCAATACTTTGGCACTTGGTTTGACTGGCGCTGTGCATTCGGATGTGCTCGTTGATGAAGCTGTCGAAGTTCATTTGTCTGGGGCCCTAGCCGGGCGTACAGGTCGCCAAGTCATTGACCTCTTCGGTCCTCCTCGAAAAGTAGTGGCGGTTTTTTCTTCACCTCTGGAAGGCGGCGGTGCAGTGGCGATGATTGAAGACATCACTGAACGGCACTTGGTGGATACGGTACGAACCGATTTTGTCGCCAACATCAGTCATGAATTAAAGACGCCTGTTGGGGCGTTGGCTGTTTTAGCCGAGGCTCTGGCAGATGAGGACGATCTGGATATCGTTCACCGATTGTCGGAAAAAATGGTGGATGAAGCCATCCGTGTCGGGCGCACAATCGATGACTTGCTCGAATTATCACGCATTGAGTTCGGCGGTGAAGCAGTTAAGGACCCCGTGTCTGTTGAATCAATTCTGCAGGAATCAATTGAACGTGGTCAGTCCTTGGCCACTGCTCATTCAATCAAAGTGGTGATGAACACGCCTGCTGCTGACATGCAAGCGATTGGTGATCGGCGTCAACTCGTATCGGCAGTTAGCAATTTGGTGGAGAATGCGGTGAAATATTCAGAACCTGATTCGTCCGTTGAGGTTTCTGCACTCGTCGATTCAGATTGGGTAGAGATGCGTGTACGCGATTTTGGTGTGGGTATTCCATTGCGTGATCTCGATCGGATTTTTGAGCGCTTTTATCGGGTTGATCGGGCCCGTTCGCGTGACACCGGTGGGACCGGGCTCGGACTCGCCATCGTCCGCCATGTGGCGAATAATCACGGTGGTGAGGTTTCGGTAACAAGCATCGAAGGAGAAGGTTCAACATTTGTGTTGAAGGTTCCAAGATTTAAAATAACAAAGGAGAATCCCTGATGGGAATGCAAACAATTTTATTGGTCGAAGACGAGGAGAGTTTCATTGACGCTCTCACTATCGGATTGAAAAAAGAGGGTTTTCGTGTTGAAGTAGCGCGAGATGGAATGGAGGCACTAGCCAAGTTTGACTCGGTGCGTCCGGACCTCGTTCTACTTGACGTGATGTTGCCGAAAATTTCGGGAATTGATGTCTGCCGCCAGTTGCGAAAAAAATCTCAAGTGCCGATCATTATGGTCACGGCAAAGGGTGCCGAAATCGATACTGTCGTCGGTCTTGAAGTTGGGGCTGATGACTACATCACCAAGCCGTATCGAATGCGCGAATTAGTTGCACGGATGCGCGCTGTCTTACGTCGTTCCTCAGATGAGAGCAACAACATGGGCGATTTGGATGGGAACGCTATGGAAGTCGGAACCATTGCACTGGATCCCGACCAGCATCGAGTTTTGGTACATGGCCAGGAGGTGACGATGCCACTCAAAGAGTTTGAGTTGCTCCACATCTTGATGGCTAATGCTGGCCGAGTTCTACCCCGTGAGACATTGATCGATCGGGTCTGGGGGACTGATTACGTCGGTGACACTAAGACCCTAGATGTGCACATTAAGCGTCTGCGGAGCAAGGTTGAAGACGACCCAGCAGTGCCGACTCGAATTGTGACGATACGTGGGCTTGGTTACAAGTTTGAAAAGGTTCGAACATAGCCTTCACGGTTGAGAGCGCTGGTACTCGCCTAAAGTGGCGTCGTGACTGATTTACCCGAACATCAATTACCTGGTCGGGGTAAGGGCAAGAACTACATACCGCCGCGTCATCAAGATCGGTTCGCAGTCGCTCCCTTCACCAGGCTTGTGAGAGGCCATGCACTGATGGCTGCGGGTGAGGCAGCGATGGCTGTAGCGCTGGCGGATTCTTTATTCTTGTCAATCACTCCCGGTGAGGCCCGGAGCCGGGTTTTGCTTTTTCTTGGGGTGAGTTTCGCACCATTCTTGGTGTTGGCAAAGTTCATTGGTCCTGTTATTGATCGCATGCCAGGCGGTCGGCGACTTTTAGTAGTATTGATCGCAATCCTGCGAGCAGTGACGATGATCTTGATGATCTCGCAACTGGACTCATTGTTTCTGTTTCCGTTGGCTTTCTTGGCCATGGTCCTCAATAAGACCTATGCAGTTTCCAAGTCTGCGCTTGTACCTTCGTTAGTGAAGTCAGGCAAAAACTTGGTGGAAGCAAATGCCAAGTTGGGGGTTGCTGCAGGAATCGTCGGCTTTGCTGCTGCTGTTCCAGCGGGAATTTTAAGTCTCATTTCCCCCAAAGTCACTCTTGTTTTCGGTGCATTTCTGTTCACTCTTGCGGCGCTGAATGCCTTTAAATTTCCTAAGCAGATTGTGGCGACCGAGAAGCCAGGCGACCTTGAAGTCAACGAATTACATCAGCCAGGCTTAATCATCGCCGTGACGGCTATGGGTTTGGTCCGAGCAAGTGTTGGTTTTGTTTTCTTTCATCTTGCTTTTTGGTTTGCTGATCCGCAACGCGCTATTCCTCTTGAAGAACTTGATAATGGTTTGTGGACGCCTGTGCAGTATCACTTCGGGCCTCAATTCGGCACGATGTGGTTTGGTTTGGCGGTCAGTTCGGCGGCAATCGGGACTCTGCTCGCAAACCTCAGCGCTAAGCGCTTGAAGGCCCTCAAGAGAATTGAGTATTTACTGGTCGCATCGTTGCTGATCATTGGTGTTGCAGGATTATTTACTGCAATCACCAGAACGACTGTGACCGCGATTTTGTTAATGGCTCTTGTCAATTTTGCGGCCGCAATCGGCCATATGTCCTTCGAATCCATTGTCCAGCGAGATGCGCCAGATGCCAACCGCGGTCGGGCACTCGCCAACTATTACACGCGTTTCCAATTGATGTGGGTGGGCGCAGGGATCATTCCGGTTCTGCTTGAACTCCGCGGAGTGATCGGCTTTGGCATCGTTTCTGGAATCGGATTTTTGGGTTCTGCCGTGTATTGGTGGGGACTGCGACAACTCGCCATAGGTGGCATTGATGCCTCGATGGTGTCTCACTTACGCAAGCGGTTTAGTCGCTCTCGCTGATTTCCAAACGTGCCAGCCACAGTCCTGGGGCATCAAGTTCGGCTGGTGTGGGCAGATTTTCTGCTGAGACATAGAGCGGTTGCAAGCCATCATTGCCGACACGTTCAATCACCCCTCGCACAAATGATTTACCGCGCTCAACTTGCTGGCGGTTGATGTGCAGACCGAGAAGTTTTTCCACAAAGACGGTTTCGTCACCTGATTGCACACGTTGTCTGCGAGCGGCTTCGGCAATGCGCGCTGGATTACCGAGCACTTTGGAGCCAACGGCATCGGTCATATGATCCGACCAACCAATGATCAAACCCAAGAGAGCATCAATGCGTGGTTGTAAGTTGAGTTGTTCGCTCGAGCGCACGGCGCCGAGTAGCAGTTCTGGGTCCCCGAGAATCTTTTGCAGCGAAGCCATCATGTCGCTGGGGTCGCTACTTTCAAGGGTTGACAACTTGTCGGTGATTGCGCTGGAGTTCGGGCGAAAGGCAGCAATATACGATTGCACCAAATCAGTCACTGCGGTTCGAATGTGCTCAAGTCCGTACAGTTGATGAATCACTAATTCGCGAATCAGGGTCCACATGCGGACATCTTCAAGCGGCAGATCCCACTGCGATGCGAAGGTATCAACATTCGTGGAAATGATGGCAATTTCCTGACCGACTGGTCGCGGTAGAGGTAAGTCGTATTGACCGAGTGACTTCTTGGCAAGGTGACCAACCATTGAGCCCACAGTCATTCCCATCGTCATCGGGGCGATCATGCCGGTGATACCAGCAAACATGGCAGCGAAAGGATCTTCTTGTTGATCAGAATCTTGTGCTTCTGCGTTGTTGCTACCGAGGGCCGTGGCGAGGTTGGTGAACAAGGGTCGGTAATCATCAAGTGTTCGTTGAGCCCATGTCCCAGGGGTCATGATGATTGGGTTGACTGTGGATGCGTCAGAGATATCGCCCAATCCGGTGATCAAAAAAACTTGCATCCCGGCAATGCGCGCCAAATTGGCATAGTCAATGCGCACAAGGGGATCGACATTAGGTTCGGCCTCACCATTGGTGGCAGTCATCATCGCCACTTGCTGAGCGGTCTCCCATTGAATGGGTCCCTTGTGTGAGAACATTTTCATCATGTCCCCGAAAAGTGGCATTCCCTCAAACATCTTCCCGAAAATGTTGGCTGGATTATTAGATGACGAGTTTTCATCATCATCTGGGAATCCGAAATCAAAAGGATCGGGTATGTCTCCGGGCACATGGTGAGCCTAGGTCTAAACCATGGGGTTCTGATAGCAGTATTGTTTGCTCTATGTCACGGAGCGACGCCCTCACTCCTATTTTGGACGAGAGAGATGCATGTCCGGTACAGGTCACCAAAGTCGTTATTACGGGGGCATTGTGGCCACTCGGCCGACGAGTTGTTCAATTACTTAGTGCAGACTCCGCCTTTGCCGTGACGCAGATCAGTCGCAGTGACGGTGTCATTGAAGACGATGTAGATGTACTCGTTCATTTGGCGCCAGGGGATCACGATGCTCTCGCCGCAGGTGGACGAAGTGCCGTCGTCGGGACCCCAGAACTTCTCGAGGGGGCGTCACGATTTGGGGCCACTCATGTCGTGCTGTTGTCCTCGGCCATGGTCTACGGCGCATGGCCCAATAATCCGATTCCGCTCACCGAGGACACCGTTTTGCGTCCTGATTCTGGTTTTGCTTTTGCGCGTCAATTAGCCACGGGAGAGCAATTGGTTGATGATTGGCGCGATGCCGTTGAAGGCCGCGAGGCGTGTGTCTTGCGTCCAGTGCCGGCCATGGCATCAGATGGATCATCAAGTTTGGTTCGCGCCTTGGCTGCGGGCATGGGCGGTCGGCTCGGTGAAGACGATGTGCCAGCACAGTTTTTGCATCTTGATGATCTAGCCGATGCAGTTGTCTTGGCGGTGAAGAAAAGGCTCAATGGTGTATACAACGTTGCCCCCGATGGATTCGTCCCAAGCTCGCGAGTGCGTTCCTTGTGGGGTATGGCTCCGCGATTGCGCTTACCTGATCGCCTCAGTGAATCCTTGAGTGATTGGCGTTGGCGATTTCAGCGCGGTCCGATTCCGCCCGGTCTTCGTCCTTATGTTCGTTCAACATGGCTGGTGTCAAACGGACGTCTGCGTGCCGAGGGTTGGGCTCCAACGGTGACTAATGAACAGGCCTTCGTGGAGGGGACCAACGCCAAATGGTGGACGATGTTGACGCCAAAGCGCAAGCAGGAAATTTCGCTAGGTGTGATGTCGGTAGCCGTCATCATGATTGTGGTGACGGCGTTGCGATCACTCAGTAAATATCAGCGCCAGCGCTGAGGCGTGAGTTGATGTTCACGGAGTGAGTGCAAGTAGCAGACTCACAACAAGTATCGAACCTGCGAGACACGAAAAGACAACCAGTCCGCGCCCCCGCCGACCAATATCTATGGGTGCATGCGGGCGATCCGCTATAGCCACAAAACCTAGTTCGGATGGGTGACGCCACTGGCGCTCATGGAGTGGCATTGGCGCCGGAGGGAAGTGCACAACGGGATAGTGGTCGTCAGAGTTATCCGACGGTGACTCGAAGTGATTTTCCATATCCACAAGAGAGGCAGGTTAGTCATGATTTGGCCATCACCGAGCGCGGTCAAGCACTCATGGCGAGCGCAACCGCTACGCTCAGGATGTGCTTGTTCACCAAAATGCTGATGAGTGGTTCGCAATTACTGCCGAACCTCTATCCATTGGGGATGCCTACGATTGGGCAGTGCGATCGGACTGTGGGGCTGTTGTGGTGTTCTCGGGCACCGTGAGAGATCACGCCGTGGAAGGAAATGACATTCGTACAGGTGTGCAGTTTCTTGATTATGAGGCCTACGAGGAAGAAGTGATTCCACGCTTCAAGGCAATCGCCATCGAGGCTCGACAACGCTGGTCTACTTTGGGTCGAGTTGCTCTGTTGCATCGCGTGGGACGCATTGAACTGAATGAGAGTTCTGTGGTGGCAGTTGTTTCGGCACCTCATCGTCCAGAAGCTTTTGCCGCAGCTCGGTTTATGATTGATGCTCTCAAGTCAACGGCTCCGATTTGGAAGCATGAAACATGGGACGGTGGAAGCGACTGGGGTACTCGTGCCTCATCTTTGACTGATGTATCTGTGGTTCCTACTGTTGAGGGGTCAGGTATCTGATGCGCGTTGTCCTGATCATTGTGATCTTGATTTGTCTTGTGATCTTTGGATTTTTGGCAACAAGTCGTCGTACTCCGATTAGTGACGACAGCGTCGATGATTTTAATAAGCATCTTGACGCCTTATCGCCTGAGACACGAAAATTTAAAACGGAACCAACGAAAAAAATAGAACTTGAGGATTCATCCGATGGCACGTGACCTAGCGATCGATCTCGGCACCGCCAACACCTTGGTCTACATGAAAGGCAAAGGCATCGTTCTCAACGAACCTTCGGTGATCGCCATGAATCGCCAAACTGGTGAGGTTTTAGCTACGGGTCATGAGGCGTGGCAAATGATTGGCCGAACTCCTGGCTACATTGTGGCCGTTCGCCCACTACGTGGTGGCGCTATTACTGACTTTGATGTCACCGAGCGTATGATTCGGCTTTTATTACAGCGTGTTGGAGTCAGTCGTTTTACTCGTCCAAAGGTTGTTATCTGTGTGCCGTCGGCAATTACTGAAGTTGAACGGCGTGCCGTGACAGATGCGGCTCGTCGCGCGGGAGCAGCGGACGCGCAATTGATTGAGCAACCCATGGCCGCGGCTATTGGCGCCCAATTACCCATCGATGAACCGATCGGAAACATGATCATCGACATCGGTGGCGGTACGAGTGAAACGGCGGTCATCAGTCTCGGTGGCATCGTGGCTTTAGAAGCGGTCCGTGTCGGCAGTTTTGATATTGACGTCGCAATTCAAAATTATGTGCGTCGTGAACACGGTATTGCTATTGGTGAAAGAACAGCTGAAGATATCAAGGTTGCGATTGGCTCAGCAGCGGTCACTCCTGACGAAGTTCAAGCCGAAGTCAATGGTCGTGATCTGATGCAAGGTTTACCGAAGACCGTGGTGTTGACTCCGGAAGAAATTCGCTACGCGATTGACGATGTGGTCACGCAGATTGTGCAATCAGTTGTGCGTTGCTTAGCAAAAGCCCCAGCAGAATTAGCTCAAGATTTTTTGGGTCGGGGTATACATCTTGTTGGCGGTGGTGGTTTGCTACGCGGTTTGGCTCAGCGCATTGAACTAGAAACGCATGTTCCTGTGCTCATGGCTGATATGCCACTTGAAGCAGTCGTCCTTGGTGCTGGTCATTGCATTGAAAACTATGATCAACTGAAGCGCATGTTTATGGGTCAACGACGCTGAGATTACGATTTTTTGGTGATCGGCACGGTCTCACCAGATAGTGAGAGAACCCACAGTTCACCGTTGGCATCGGGCATCACAGCAACCGCTTGTGGCACGTTGCCAAGTGAGAGAACGCCGCAAGATGTCATTTCATCGGTCACGCATAATGCTTGAACATTCCCGCTGCAGTAATCACTGAAGATGTACCAAGTGCCAACACTCGCGACTTGTGTCCCGCGGTACACGGCCCCACCTGAAATAGAGCAGTTGTTGTCAATATGTTCGTATTCGTATATCGGGGCAATCTGAGTAAAAGTGTTGTTGATCGCCTCTTGATCGGCGTTATATGGGTGAGTTGCTTCGATGGCGCTCCAACCGAAACTGACACCTTCTGTCGAAGCGTATGGCAGGACATTGATCTCTTCCCAAAGGTTTTGCCCGACGTCAGCGATCCAGAGATTTCCACTGACGCTGTCATAACTCACACGCCATGGGTTGCGTAATCCCACAGCCAAAACTTTGGCTGATGTCGTTGTATCTTTCGCCGGCGCTGTCGTGAGATCAATCATCAGAATCTTGCCGAGATAAGACTTGAGATCAAGAGAGGCCCGTAGTGGATCTCCACCCGCCCCACCATCACCAGTAAAAACCAGTAGCGCATCACCCTCGGGCGAAAGTAGAAGGTCGCCACCGTTATGATTTGGAAATGGTTGCTTCAATGTCAATAATGTTTGTCGTGAAGACATGATAAATGTGCCGTCAGGATCAACGTTGAACTGATCAATAGTGGTGTCGCCGGCAAGGTCTGTGTAATTGACAAATGCTCGGTTCCCATCAAGGGAAAAAGTCAGGCCCAAGAGCCCTTGTTCACCACCAGGTTTTGTCAACTCCGAAAGATCGGCCACTGGATCGTCGCTCGTGCCATCAGAGTAAAAAGGTCTGATGGTGCCGCCCCGTTCAACGATGAAGGTAGTCGCGGGATCGGTATCGGTACTTGGGCGAATTGCTAAATCAACGGGCTCAGAAAATCCAGTGATTGGTGAGCTGAGAGTTCCGTTGAAGGAAGGTTCGCCAGGGAGAGTTGTGGCGATCTCGGTAGTACTCGTGATGCTGGGTTGATTGGTGTCTACCGATGCTGAAGAATCAGAAACATCTACTTTGTCTGATGAGCAACTAGCAAGAGAGAGAACAATCAGCGCGCCGATGACTCCTTGAATCTGGGAACTGCGACGCCTCATGAACGCTCGCGTCGAATGAGTCCCTCTTGGACAACGGTGATGGCGAGTTGCCCGTCATGGGTGTAGATCGATCCAGTCGCCAGTCCGCGGGCTCCTGAGGTCGTTGGTGTCATTTGGTCGTAGAGCAACCATTCATCGGCACGAAATGGACGATGAAACCACATCGCATGATCAAGGCTGGCCATCTGCACGCCGCTGTC
>SHUW01000060.1 GCA_009694465.1 Ilumatobacteraceae bacterium | reverse complement strand
AAAAGCCCATAAACGATCGCTAATAACTGGTTCAATTGGTCTTCTTGTGATTTTTGAAACTCAGACTGATCTTGCACCTCAGCACTAGGAAACTCCTCGGCGACTTTCTCCACAGCGGCTCGGGCATCCTCAATACTCACTCCATCAGCGATTTTGGCACCGATGAAGAAATCGACAGGTGGGGCCTTGGAGGCTTGGCTGAGAGTTTCGAGGCTGATCAACCAGTTTCCTGCAACGGCGGCTTCGGTGTAAATGCCACCGATGATGAGGGTTGCGGTCGTGCCATTTTGCCAGGTGATGTCAAGAGAATCGCCAATTCCGAGACCGAGGTCGCGCGCTGGGTCTCTGTGCAGTAAGAGTTTTCCCTCGGCCAGCGACTCAATGCTTCCTTCGATGACACCCACATCAACGATGTCACCCATTTCAGGCTTGACGGCACCGATTTGTTTTTCCTCGCCGTTCACGAGAGCACGCGTTGCTCGAAAAGGACTGACCGAACCCAATTCATCCAGCGCATCGAGGCGTTCGGCAAAGGCCACGGGCAATCCTTGAAAGCTCAGGTTAGTAATGAAAAAATCTGCCGTGACTGAAGATTGCAGTTGCTCGGTGAACGATTTTTTCACCGAGGCAGCGACCACCGAAACAGTGCTGACAAGTGCCAGCCCGACCATCAGCGCAGAGGCCGTGGAAGCAGTGCGGCGAGGTGTGCGCTGTGCATTCCGGCTGGCAAGGCGACCAGGAACCGAACGTGTCATGGGTCTAAAAGGCACAGGCAGAATTCGACTGATGAGGCGACTCGCAGGAGCGGCGATCGTCGTGGACAGGCTGGCAACCCCGAGGAATAACATGATGGCGCCGATTGCAGAACTTCCGAGGGTGATGATTGTGCCCCCGGGTTGCACAAATAATCCGATACTGAAAAGCGCGATGCCGACAAGCAGAGTGGTGAGGCCCACCACGAGTCGCTTATTACGTTGCAGGGCAGAGAAGCCAAGTTCGGGTCGCATCGCAGCCACAGGCGGGATACGACCGGCACGAATAGCGGGCACGATGGCGGCCGTCACTGTCACGCCTATACCAATAAACACGGAAACCAAAATCGTGCGCAGCGACAGTGTCAAAGCGGCAGTGGGGAAGGCTGCTCCAGCGGCGTTGAAGAGCGCCGTGATACCTTTGGCGACTCCTAGCCCACCGAGAATTCCCAGTCCAGTGGCAATGATGCCGATGATCAGACCCTCGCCGATGATCATGGCGCGAATTTGTTGGGTACTGGCGCCGACAGCACGCATCAGTGCAAGTTCGCGAAGCCTTTGACTGACGATGATGGCAAATGTGTTGAAGATCAAAAAGGCACTGACGAAAAGTGATATCGCTGCGAAGCCAAGCAAAACTTTGCCGAAAATGTCAATGACATCATTGATTGAGCCAGAAATTTCTTTCGCCGCTTGCACTCCAGTGATGACTTCAATCGACTCTGGCAACATTTCCGCGATAGATGCCTGAACCTCACTGAGTGAAAAGCCGGGGAGGACGCCGATCAACAAACTGTCCGCTTGATCTTGGGCACCAAGGAAGTCATTGGCTGTGTCGGGATTGAAGGCGCTGATACTTGCGCCCCCACCGCCCTTGGTATTACCAGTACCTGTGAGCCCGACAAGAGTGAACTGATCTTTTCCTGTTGGACCGACAATCGTGACGATGTCACCGATCTCGTAGCCAGCGCGTTTGGCGGAACTCTTGTCAATGGCGACGTCTTTGGGTCCCTTTGGTGCCGTACCAGCGATCAAAGTTCGTCCGTCGAGACCGTCGGGTCCATTCCATGCGATACCAAAGGCTGGACCAGAAACTTTCAGTGGTTCGCCATCGGTTTTGATGATTGTTGCAGACCTTCTGAGGTTTGCTTCAACAAGTCGCACCCCTTCAATCTTGGAGATTTCTGACAGAAGGGAAAGTGGAACCGGATCACGTTCTCCTCGGGCCTCATTGCCAAAGGCGATTGTGGTTCGCACTTCAAGATCAATATCGCCACGTAACTCTTCGAACAAATTATCAATCGCAGATTTCACACTGTCGGTGAGGACAAAAGCGCCTGACACAAAAGCCACACCGCTCACGACAGCCAAAGTTGTCAACAGAATGCGGAACTTTCGCGCCACAACCCCGCGTGCGGTCAGTCGAACGACAGGTGAAACCATTTTAGTTTCCGAGACGCTTCATGCGGTCTAGGACTTGTGCCGAAGTGGGTTGTGAAAGTTCATCCACGACCCGTCCATCGGCGAGAAAGACAACGCGATCTGCGTACGCTGCCGCCAATGGATCATGAGTCACCATGACAATTGTCTGGTGTAAATCGGTGACTGCATGTTTCATAAACGTGAGAATTTCAGCTCCGGTTTTGCTATCCAAGTTGCCAGTTGGTTCGTCAGCAAAAATGATTTGTGGTCGGCTTGCAAGTGCGCGGGCCACGGCAACACGTTGCTGTTGTCCACCTGAAAGTTCGCTCGGGCGATGGCTCAGACGATTCCGTAGATTCATGGCGTCAATGACCGTGTCGAGCCATTCCTGTTCGGGTTTGAGACCCCCGAGATCCATCGGCAGGGTGATGTTTTCGAGAGCTGTCAGTGTCGGAATCAAGTTGTAAGCCTGAAAAATGAAGCCAACCTTTTCGCGCCGCAGAGTTGTCAGTTGCTTGTCATCAAGTTGTGCGAGGTCTGTATCACCAATGCAAACGCGCCCACTGGTGAGCGAATCAAGACCGGCCAGACAATGCATCAGGGTGCTCTTCCCGGAACCCGAAGGACCCATGATGGCAGTGAAGTGGCCGAGTTGGAAGTCCACAGTGACGTCGTCGAGGGCCCGAACCTCACTGTCGTCTTTGCCATAAATCTTTGAGGCGTTGAGGGCTGCAGCAGCGGGGTAGGAGGCAACTTGCGTCATATACATATTCTGCCTGTGGTTTTACTCAGAACCTGCACTGGTCCTAGGGTGATTTCGTGCATCACAGTGGATTGATCATTGGGCGTTTCGACCCACCTCATCTTGGGCACTCCTACATGATTGATTGGGCCCAGCAACGATGCACCGAGGTCGTCGTTTTCGTCAATACCAAACAAGGTGAGGCTGTCCCTGGGCATCTTCGGGCACAATGGTTACAAGAGTTACATCCTGCGGCCCACGTCGTGCAGGTGGAGCACAATTTGCACAACGATTGGGATGATCAAGACTTGTGGGCGCGGTGGATTGAACTTCTACAGTCGAAATGGCCCATCACATCCGGACCGTCTGCAAAGGGGCCAGACGTTGTGGTCTCTAGCGATTTTTATATTGCTGAGTTGGCGCGACGTCTCGGCGCACTGCCGCTGATCTGTGACCCTGAGAGGGCGCATGTGCCGATTAGTGCCACGCTGATACGCAACGACCCAGCCACTCACCTTGAGCTTTTGGCTCCACAGGTACGCGACTGGGTCGAACGAAACTGGCTGAATATGTAACTAGTTCTTTGGCTGGGCCAGAACTCGCAGGTATGGCTTGACGGTCTTCCAACCTTGTGGGAATAATGTTTTTGCTTCGTCATCACTGACTGCTGCACCGATGATCACATCGCCGCCATCAGTCCAGTTGGCTGGAGTTGCGACTTTGTACTTGGCAGTTAACTGCAACGAGTCAATGACGCGCAGGATCTCATCAAAGTTACGACCAGTTGAGGCAGGGTAGGTGATGGTCAACTTGATCTTTTTGTCGGCACCAATCACGAACACACTGCGCACGGTCATCGTGTCATTGGCGTTGGGGTGGATCATGTCGTAGAGATCAGCAACTTTGCGATCGGTGTCGCCGATCATTGGGAAGTTCACCGGTGTGCCTTGAGTTTCGCCTATGTCGCCTTCCCACTTGATGTGGCTTTCAACTGAGTCAACGGATAGTCCGATGACCTTGACATTGCGCTTGTCGAATTCGGGCTTGATCTTGGCTACATAACCGAGCTCGGTGGTGCATACGGGGGTGAAGTCTTTGGGGTGGCTGAAAAGCACGCCCCATGAATCGCCGAGCCAGTCATGGAAACTGATTGTTCCTTGGGTGGTGTCGGCGGTGAAATCGGGGGCTACGTCTCCGAGGCGAACGGTCATTTTGTTTTCTCCTACATCAAGGTTCGGCGGACCGAACACACTTCATCCCCGAGCCTAGGTGCTAATCCCGACAAAACCACTCAGGTATTCGGTTTGGCGAAGATAGGCGTCACTGCGCCCCACTGTTAGCCGCTGACCTAATCTCCACGTATGACCATTGATCACATCGCCACTGACAAACTGCTCACAACTACTCGGTCAGTACGTAAGCGACTTGACCTTACCCGTGAGGTTGAGCCACAAGTGATTGCGGACTGCATTGATATCGCCATGCAAGCCCCAACGGGAACCAATGCACAGAACTGGGCCTTCGTGGTGATTACTGATCCAGCGAAAAAGAAATTCATCGCCGACGCATATCGCAGTGGTGGCGAAATGATGGCGGGCTCGGGTTATCCGCCACCTCTTGAACCAGGCGATCCGCGTGAACATGTGATGCCCAAGGTGATGGAGTCAGCTGGTTACCTAGGTGAGATTCTTGAGCAAGTGCCAGTCTTCGTGATCGCCTGTGTGCGCGGCCGAGTCGAGTCGGTGCCGATGGTGATTGCTCAGGCCAGCACGTATGGGTCGATCCTCCCTGCGGCATGGAGTTTCATGTTGGCGTTGCGTTCGCGCGGACTCGGAACAGCATGGACAACGATTCATCTATTTCAAGAACAAGCGATTTCAGAATTATTGGGCATCCCTGATGATTGGACTCAAACCGTATTGTTCCCTGTCGCCTATTACACGGGTGATGATTTTAAGCCGGCACATCGTTTGCCATCAGACGCTATGACCCATTGGGATTCGTGGGGCAGTCACCGTTGAGCGTCAAGATTGTTCCCGATGCGTTATCAGAACATCTCCTCGGCAGAGAGTTCGTGTATCTCGTGACTCACAATGGTGAGCGTTCGCATGTCGTGGCATTGCGACCAACGATCAATGCTGCGACGCTGCGTTTTGAGCAGACAGGACGTACACCTCTAGCTAACGTTGCCAGCCATCAACTGGTCACCCTGACGTGGGCGCCATGTGATGAGAAATATACACATGAGCACGCTCGTTATTCGGTCGTCGCCGATGGGGTCGCCGTGGTTGATGGCGAAGCGATCATCGTGACTGTGACGAATGCGGTATTGCACAGACCTGCGTAGTCGTTGTTCAGCGGAGAACTTCAGCCAAGGTTCGAATTGACCATTCGTTGATCGGATCAGAAACCAGGATCACTTCATGAGCACCTGCGTCTCGCAACTCAATGATCTGTTGGCGCACATTAGCGAGTGTGGCGGCGTGGTAATCGGTGGGGATTGGTCGTTCACCTGCCGAACTTTCTGTCACGACGAGTAGGCATGCGCTTCTCAATAATGTCTTGTCATCACGCCCAACTTCGGTGGCGATTTTTGAAATGCGTTGATTGAGGGTATTGAAGCCGTCGGCATTATTGGCGTACCAATCAAACCACGTGTTCCACCACTGCACCTTCGGCAATGATGCGCGCAGGACTCGCTCGCCAATCGAACCAACCATTAGCGGTATTGAACGCAATGGCGTTGGCAGGAGCACTGCATCGTGCACTTGGTTGAAGTCACCAAGAAATGTGCATCGCTCACCCGATGTCAATGTCTGAACGATCTTGAATGCTTCTTCGAATCGCGCCCCTCGCCGATCAAAGGGAATGTCAAAAGCCGTGAACTCGGGTTGGTTCCACCCCGCACCCACACCCAGAGTTAATCGCCCATTACTCACCTCATCGACACTGGCTGCCATCTTGGCAATGACGGCCGGGGGATGAAAACCGAGGCAGGCGACGAGGGGTCCGAGTTCAATCGTGGTTGTCACACTGGCCAACGCCGATAGCAGTGTCCACGCCTCCCATGGACCGCGCTCTGGTTGTCCAGCGTCACGATAGATGAGGTGATCGCCAGCCCACATGGAATCAAATCCGACCTCTTCAGCAGCCTGCGACATAGCGACATATTCCGGCCAACGGACCTCACGCTCCACCTCGGGTAATTGAACACCGACTCGAATTCCTGATACAAGACTCACCGTTAGGAGACTAGAGAGTTTTGCGTCTACGGTTGCGTTGTGGGGGAAATTCTTGATATTCGTAGTGACCCAACGACCATCGATGCTGCGTGGATGAACCAGGCGTTAGAGGCTTCGGGAGTGCGGGGCGAGGCAACCATTACTCAGTGCACATTTGAGGGTTTCGTTGGTACAGGGCAAACAGGTTGCAACGCCCGCTTCAGCCTGACATGGGATGATCCGAGTGGCCGTCCATCAACGGTGATGGGAAAGTTTCCTTCGTTTGATGCAACTGCGCGGGCGACTGGTTTTGGAGGAAGCGCCTACGTCACCGAGCACAACTTTTACACTCGTATTGCACACACAGTAAAGATCCGTGCGCCGAAGTGTTATCACGCGGCACTCAATCTTGAAGCCCAAGAGTTCTGCTTGATCATGGAGGATCTTTCAGGCTCCGAGCAAGGTGATCAGTTCGTTGGTCTGACAATGGCTGAAGCAGAGTTGGCGATTGATCAAGCCGTTCTCTTGCACGCTCCGCGCTGGGGCGATCCGACGCTGGCACAATCAGGGGCCAATCCATCCACCCCCGAAGAACGTTCGATGCAGTTAGTAATGATTTACGGTCTCTTGTTACCTGCCTTTATTGAGCGCTTGGGATCGCGTCTTGAGTTGCCCATTCGTCAAGTCATTGAAGACTTTGCCCCAATGGTCGGTGCATGGGCGCTCGGCTCAGGAAGTCCATTGACGGTGGCTCATTATGATTTCCGTCCGGATAACTTTTTGTTCGCTCGCAGTCCAGATGCTCCACCGTTGGTCGTTGTCGACTGGCAAACTGCCAACGAAGGTTTAGGAATGGTGGACGTTGCCTACATGATCGCAGGAAGTTTTTCGCCCGAACGGCGACGTGAGGTCGAACAACAACTTGTGGATTCGTATCGTTCCAAATTAAATGCCGCTGGCGTGACCTATGACGAGGCAACCTGTTGGCGGGATTATCGCTTCGGAGCCTTATGGGGTCTGATTATTACTGTCTTGGCTACCTCAATGGCGGCACGCACTGAACGCGGGGATGATCTTTTCGTGACGATGGCCACGCAATATGGACATCTCTGTCTCGATCACGACTCGCTGAGTTTGTTGAAGTAAATTTTGATCTCACTGGGGGAATGATGACTACGACAGAATTTGATCCACAAGAATTGCGTCAGAAATATCGGTTTGAACGTGATAAGCGTCTGCGTGCCGAAGGTAACGAGCAGTACACCGATATCTCTGACTTCGCCGAATATCTTCAAGACCCGTATATGGATTCAGTCACTCGTGAGCCACTTTTCGACGAAGTAGAGGTGGCTGTTATTGGCGGCGGCTTCGGTGGGTTGTTGGCAGGCGCACGTTTGCGTGAAGCAGGCATTGAAGATATTCGGATGATTGAAAAGGGTGGCGACTTCGGTGGAACGTGGTACTGGAATCGCTATCCAGGAGCGGCCTGTGATGTGGAGTCGTATATCTACCTGCCATTGTTAGAAGAGATCGGCTACATCCCAACTCAAAAGTATTCTCAGGCACCGGAGATTTTGGAGCACAGTCGGGCCATCGCTCGACATTTTGATCTTTATCGCAACGCGTGTCTGCAAACCGAGGTCACTGAACTGCGATGGGATGAGGCGCAGTTGCGCTGGGTCATTCGTACTAATCGTGGCGATCAAATGCGCGCCCGTTATGTGGTCATGGCCAATGGGCCGCTACATCGGCCAAAGTTGCCAGGCATCAAAGGCATTGAAACATTCAAGGGCCACACTTTTCATACCAGTCGTTGGGATTATGAGTACACCGGTGGTGATTCAAACGGCGGTTTATCGAAACTCAAAGGTAAGCGCATCGGAATTATTGGAACTGGTGCGACTGCCGTTCAATGTGTGCCCCATCTTGGAGCGAGTGCTGACCAATTGTTCGTTTTTCAGCGCACCCCTTCGTCGATTGATGTGCGAAATAATCGCCCAACAGATCCACAATGGGCAGCGAGCCTTGAACCAGGTTGGCAAAAAGAGCGGATGAATAATTTTAACGCCTTAGTCAGTGGAGGTTTCGCTGAAGTTGACTTAGTCAATGACGGTTGGACCGACATCATTGGTAATTTGTTGATTCGCTTACGCCAAGATGCGAGTCCCGATCTCTCGCCAGAAGGTTTGGCACGCAATCTTGAACTAGCTGACTTTGAAAAGATGGAACAGATTCGTTCCCGCGTGGAAAACATTGTCAGTGATCCCAGCACGGCCGAACATCTCAAGCCCTGGTATCGACAGTTCTGCAAACGACCATGTTTCCATGATGATTATTTGGCGACTTTCAATCGGTCGACGGTTGAATTAATTGATACCGATGGTCTAGGCGTGGACTGCGTCACTGAAAAAGGTGTCGTAGTCAAGGGCGTTGAGTATGAAGTTGACTGTTTGATTTATGCCACTGGTTTTGAAGTGGGAACAAACTTCAGTCGTCGCGCTGGTTATGAGATTTATGGAATCGGCGGCAAGTCACTCACTGAGCATTGGCAAGATGGGGCGCGCACTTTCCATGGTTTTCATAGTCATGGCTTTCCGAACTGTTTCATTGTGAGTGGGGTGCAGTCAGGTTTCACTGTCAACTTCCCACACATGCTTGAAGAACAGGCGCGGCATATTGCGCACATTCTGGAGCACGCTCAAACGAATGACATCAAGCGCATTGAAGTCACCGAGGAATCTGAAGAGTGGTGGGTGGAGCGGATTATTTCTTTGTCCCAGAACAACATCCAGTTTTTGGAATCGTGTACTCCCGGTTACTACAACAACGAGGGAAAGCCCGCTGCGCGCGGTGTGCAAAGTGGTAGCTACGGAGGCGGGCCTGTGGCCTTTGTGCAGGTCTTAGAGCAATGGCGTGCCGAAGGTGACATGCGCGGACTCACGCTGATTTCATAGATCCACGCATTTGTGATGGCACTGCGGGTAGGGTGACGCAGCCGGGACGAAGGTTCGTCCGAGCGATGCGTGTCATCCCAGACAGGTTCGCGGCACCTGTCAAAGGAAACACCCCTCATGTCCCCATCCACTTCAACTGGTCGTCCGACCACGCCCCGACGTCGTTCCGACGGTACCTCTACGACTGCTGGTGCAGCTTCAAGTGGCCGTGCCACTGCAGGCAAGGCGCGTACCAAGCCGAATAATCAATCCCGTAATAAGTCCGCAGCGCGCCGCGACGACCGCCGCGGTTTTCGTCCGGAAGGCGGATCAACTGCCGCTTCAAACTTTGCTCCCAAGAAGCCTTCGGTGATCGCAATCGAAGTTGGTCCCGATAATGGATTCGTCAAACTTGGAGTTCCTGCGAATTTGGCTGGCATCATTGCCGCTGGTGGAGTCACCGAGCCGTTCTCGATTCAAAGCGTCACCTTGCCAGACTCGTTGGCTGGTCGCGATGTCTTGGGCCAAGGCCGCACAGGATCAGGAAAAACTCTGGCGTTTGCTTTGCCCTTGATTGCCCGTTTGGCAACTACCAAGGTCGCTCGTCAGGCCAACCGACCCCGCGCTTTGATTCTTGTTCCGACACGTGAACTCGCAAGTCAGGTCGCAGCAGTCATTGATCCTTTGGCCACAGCCTGCGGACTACGCGT
>SHUW01000059.1 GCA_009694465.1 Ilumatobacteraceae bacterium | reverse complement strand
TCCCCCACATGGTTGGCCGCAGCACTCGAAGACCCAACTTTGAACCAGGCACCAGTAGGAACTGGTCCTTTCAAGTATGAAAGCCGAACTCAGGACTCAGTTACACGCTTCGTTCGTAACGAAGACTGGTGGGGTGGAGACGTTTGGCTTGATGCAGTTGAAATCATTCCTGTGGTTGATCCCGCAACGCGCCTTGAGCTTCTCCAAAACGGCGAACTTGATGCGATGCACACCACTGAGACCGAGTCATTAGCCCCACTTCGTGCCGATGAGAGTCTTCTCAACATCATTGATGACAATGGTGAAGAGAGCTTCTTGATGATCAACTCAGCGAATGCACCCTTTGACGACATTCGTGTTCGCAAAGCAATCACCTTCGCCACGCCACGTTTGGAATACAACACCTTGTTCGGCAATGGCGAAGCTCGCTTGGCTGATCAGAGATTCACTCCAGAGAGCCCCTATTACGATGAGACCATCAAGCAAGAAGCTGACGATCCAGAAGCTGCGTTGGCACTTGTTGCCGAATACTGCGCCGAAGGCCTTTTGACAGCAGATGGCTCACCAACCTGCACCGACGGCAAGGTCAATATGGAATGGCAGTACACCGGTCCCTCCGTTGTTGGACAACGCATCACGGACCTCTTCAACGCAAGTTGGGGTGCCGCTGGTTTCAATGTGACGAACGACGAGCTTGCTCAGGATGATCACATTCAACAAGCTGCCCTTGGCCAATACAATGTCATTGGATGGCGCCAATTTGGTGCTTACCAACCGTCTAACGACAATGTCTGGTTGCTATGCCGCACAATTGGTGGCATTTCATTGAACTGGCCACGTTATTGCGACGAAAGTCGAGACACGTTGTTGCTTGCGTCTCAAGTAGCAGCGACTGTGGAAGAAGAGGTAGGCATCCAAAAGCAGATCAGCCAGAACCTCCATGACGCTTACACCTACATCTTCTTGCAGCACACCGTTTGGGCTAACTCGTTTACGAGTGCCGTCAACGGTACCTGTGATGTCAAGACCCCTGAAGGTGTTTTGTTGGCTTGTGCTATCAACGGTACAACTGCGTTCAACTCAACTTGGATGAGCTGAGACAAATTAGTTAAAATGAACTTCGTGACAATCGTTAGAAAGTTATGAAGTTTTGGATACAGCGGGTCGCCATGGCGATTTTGTTGTTACTGTCGGTGAGTGCTCTCACCTTCGGGGCAATGAATGTGCTTGGCGACCCGCTCTTCAATATCTTGGGTCCACTCGCTGGAGACGTCAATAATCCCAAGAGTGCGGCGTTGATCGAAGAGGTCAAAGTCAAATACGACCTCGACAAGCCACTGCCTGTTCGCTACGTGAAATGGTTGGGTGATTTTGTTACCGGCGATATGGGAGTCCAATTCAGTACAGACGGACAACCACCCGTTTCGGGATTAATCAAAGAGCGCATTCCGCGCACCATCACCTTGCTGATCATGGCTCAACTTCTGGCAGTGATGATTTCCATTCCGTGGGCGGCGATCACTGCAGCACGCGCTGGTAAGCGCTCAGACAAGATTTCAACGATGAACAGCTTCTTTCTTTTAGCCATGCCAAACTTTGCCCTCGCGATTCTTCTGAAATACATTTTTTCGCTGAAACTTGGCTGGTTCCCTCTCACTTATAAGGCGATAGATCCCTACTTCGAGCGACTGAGACAGATCTTCCTGGCTGCTGTCACGATCGCCCTCCCAGCGGCCGCCGTCTATCAACGCCTTTTGCGCACTGATCTGATTACAACTTTGCAACAAGACTTTATTTTGATGGCACGTGCTAAAGGTCTCTCACGATCTCGCGTGATATTTCGTCATGCCATTCGACCCTCCATGTTCTCATTCATCACTGTGGTGGGGCTCAATACCGGTGGGCTGATCGGGGGGTCAATAGTAGTGGAGACCGTTTTCAGAATTCCAGGGATCGGCTCAAGCCTTGTTGAATCGGTTCTTCGCGAAGACTTCCCAGTGGTTTTGGCAATAGTGATGTTGATCGCCTTGGCTTTCGTGATCATCAACGTGCTCGTTGATATTCTTTACTCAATCATTGATCCGAGGGTGCGACGATGAGTGAAGAAACCATTATTGTCTCTGTCTCACCAGACACTGAGATCAATGCCGCAATACGCAAGAAGATCGGATGGGGCTTCTGGCTTGCCATCAGTTGGGTGATTTTCATTACCCTGCTAGCCATCCTGGCTCCCTATCTACACCTCAAAGATCCTCGGGGATACTTCATTGACATAGATGGAAGTGGTCGACCGCCGTATGGCCCATCTTTTGAACATTGGTTCGGTACCGATAAAGATGCCCGCGATATCTTTTCGCGCTCGTTACACGGAGCCCGCATTTCTCTCATTGTCGGATTTAGTGCGATTACATTTGGCTTCATTGTCGGAGGAACCCTCGGGATCATCGCCGGTTACTTTCGTGGTTGGCTGGACAAAATGATTTCCTTCACTTTTATTATTCTCCTGTCTTTCCCATCTCTGGTGCTGGCGATCATGCTCACAGCACTCCTGAATCGTTCCCTGTTCACCATCTCTATGATTCTTGGCATTCTCTCCATTGCTCCAGTGGGACGTTTGGCACGAGCGAGCACGTTGCAATTCTCAGATCGTGAATTCGTCCTTGCCGCACGCCAAATTGGTGCCTCGGATTCAAGGATCATCCTGCGTGAATTATTACCCAATGTCGTGATACCGATGAGCGCCTTGGCACTTTTAGGCATGGCCGTGGCGATCGTCGCCGAAGGGGGTTTAGCGTTCTTGGGGCTCTCAGTTTCGCAAGGCATAACTTGGGGTTCGCTGATCCAAATTGGTTCTGATAGCGCTACGACCCTTGAAAAAGCGCCATGGATAGCGTTCTTTCCCATTCTCTTGTTGTTCCTGACAGTACTGTCTCTCAATTTCGCTGGTGACCGACTTCGTTCACACCTTGACGTCAAGGAGTCATCGCTGTGAACGATTCTGACCCACGCACAACCACTCCGTTACTTGAAGTCAGTGACCTCAAAACCTACTTCCGTACCGAACGTGGCACGGTCAAGGCAGTTGACGGGGTCTCATTTTCATTACAACGAGGTCAATCGCTCGGCATTGTCGGTGAATCGGGTTCGGGAAAAACGGTTCTTTCACGCTCAATTATGGGCCTTCTCGGGCGGACCAACCTGTTTCGTGAAGGTTCAATTAAATTCAATGGACAAGAACTCATGGGACTCTCTGTGAAAGAGATGCGTTCAATTTGGGGTCAAGAAATGTCGATGATTTTTCAAGATCCGATGACTTCCTTAAACCCAGTGATGAAGATTGGTCGCCAGATTGCCGAACCATTGATGCTGCACCTCGGGATGAATAAATCTGAAGCACGATTGACGGCTGAAAAGTTGCTCACTGATGTGCGAATCCCCGAACCTCAGCGCCGACTCAATCAGTATCCACATGAACTATCCGGTGGAATGCGCCAACGGGTGATGATCGCTATCGCCTTGGCATGTGGCCCCACTTTGCTCTTTGCTGACGAACCAACGACAGCTCTCGACGTGACAGTTCAGGCAGAGATATTGCAACTCATCAATGAACAGCGCGTTGATCGAAATATGTCTCTCATTTTAGTCACCCACAACATCGGCGTTGTGGCGGGAAACACTGATGTCATTGCCGTGATGTACGGCGGAAAAATCGTGGAGAAAGCTCCGACCAAAACACTTTTTTCCTCCTACAAGATGCCCTACACGGAAGCACTGATGCGTAGCATTCCGAAACTGCGACAGGCTTCTCACACACGGTTAGCGACGATCCCCGGTCGACCTCCAGATATGGTGAACCCACCTTTAGGATGCAATTTTGCGCCTCGTTGCGCTTATGCACGGCCTAAATGCTTGGTTGAAGAACCAGAACTCACGGTTACAGAAAATCCTGAGCATGTTTACGCCTGCTTTTACCCAGTCGGATCACCCGAATACCACGAGCGAAAGCTTGAGTTATCCCAGCGTTCAGATTTGTTATCAACAGGAGGTCAGAACTGATGGCTGGTACTGGCAAAGCCCATTTGCGCAACTCCCCCGATGTTCTATTGAGTGTTAACGAACTCGTGGTTGAATTTCCTGTTGCAAGAACTGGACTCAAAGTCAATGCAGTGAGCGGCATTTCATTTGATGTGATCAAAGGAGAAACGCTCGGTATCGTGGGCGAATCTGGCTGCGGTAAAAGTACTACCGGTCGCGCCATCATGCAGTTACCAGCACCCACCAGTGGATCCATCGATTTCAACGGTCAAGAACTGACCACACTGTCCAAAGACGACATGCGCGACGCGCGGACCAAAATACAGATGATCTTTCAAGATCCGATTTCATCGCTGAACCCGCGACGAAAAGTACGCGACATCGTTTTAGAACCACTTCTCGTCTGGAAGCGTGGGACCCAAGAAGAGCGAGACATTTTGGTGAACAAGATTCTCGAGGATGTCGGCATTGATCCTCAACGAGCTGCCGAGAGTTACCCCCATCAATTTTCTGGCGGGCAATGCCAAAGGATTTCAATCGCTCGCTCGCTCGTACTTGATCCACAGATGATTATCTGTGATGAACCCGTTTCGGCTCTTGATGTCAGCGTGCAGGCTCAAGTCATCAACTTATTGGAAGACTTAAAGGCCAAATATGGTCTCACTTTGATCTTCATCGCCCATGATCTTGCCGTCGTCAAGAGCATTAGCGATCGAGTACTCGTGATGTATCTAGGCAAAATGTGTGAACTTGCCTCAAGTGACGATTTGTATGCCCGACCTAGTCACCCGTACACGAATATCTTGGTCGATTCAATCCCTGAGCCAGACCCTGAGGTCATTTATGCACCGACCGCCGTGATGGGTGAACCGCCTTCGCCTATCAATCCTCCCGCTGGTTGCCGTTTCAATCCACGTTGTCCAAATGTCCAGGACCGTTGCCGCGTTGAAGAGCCCGAGATGCGCGAAATCGCTCCTGCTCACTTTGTTGCGTGTCACAACCCATTGACCTACTAAACGGTGCAGAAGCAGTTATTCATTTGTGTAGTTAGGCGCACGCTTTTCTAGGAAGGCGAGCATTGACTCGCGCGCATCTTGAGTGTGACTGGAAAGAATTTGCTGACGGTTTTCAAGATCAATCGCCGACTGCATTGCCGGAATCTCTAGTGCAGTCCACATTGCTTCTTTGGTGAGAGCCACTCCAAACGGCGTATTCAACATGACCCGCTGCGCGGCCGTGATGGCTGCGTTGTCGAGGTCGGCGTCTTGCACAAGATCAACAACCAAACCAATGCGGTAGGCCTCCTGCGCATCAATCACACGTCCGGTCAGCATCATTTCTTGAGAACGCGCGACACCCACGATTCGCGGCAAGAGCCAAGAAGTGCCAATGTCGCAACCCGAAAAACCCACTCGAATAAATGCCACATTAAATTTCGCTGATTCACAGGCAATGCGAATATCGCTCCCCAACACAAGAGCCAAACCCCCACCAGCCGCAGGTCCGTTCACAGCAGCGATGATTGGCTGTGGGATGGCGCGCATATGTGAAATCAAACTGGCAATATGTTTTTGTACAGCGAATGAGCGTTGTGTCGCACCGAGATGCTCGGTATGGGGTGCCGAGCCGTAGCCGCTCAGATCAAGTCCTGCACAAAAACCTCGTCCAGACCCAGTCAAAATGACAACTCGGCATTCAGGATCGACCGCAATGTGATCTAAAGCCTGATGCAGCCCTTCCACAAGTTCAGAGGTCATCGCATTGAGTTTTTGCGGTCGATTGAGTCGTAGAACTATCACCCCAGGCTGGGGATACTCGATTAACAGTTCAGATGGTGGAGTAAAGGTGCGCAAGGTCGACATCCTCTCATTCTGACTGCCCAAGCAGTCAACTCAGTAGTCCGAAGGAGTTGCTCTCACCCGTGTTAGCGTCTTTTTATTGTTCTCCTGACCAACACATTGATCTGTTTATCTGATGCCTGATTCCGCTTCCCCCGATACCCCCGCCGTACTCAATCAGAGATCACTTTGGGCAACTGCTCTGCGGCATGCCGGAGTGGCGTATCTCATTTCGCGTCTATGTGTCATGGTCGGGGCCGCTATCGTCGCCGCTGAACTGCGTGCCGACGATAATAAAATCAGAGAGCGACTGGTCTGGGGATTTGTTGGCAAAGTCGATCCGCAAGCACGCAGCGGGGTACTGCCGCGCTCTGCGGGCTCAATGATTCTCGATGTCCTGACATCCTGGGATGGTGCCTGGTACATGCGCATCGTGCGCTACGGATATCCAAGTTTTGTTCCACCGAATATCACCTATGACGACCCACAAGCTCGGGTGGCCTTCTTCCCGACTTACCCGCATCTTGTGCGTTTCGTCAGTTGGCTTTTGCCGGGAGGCGACACTTTTGCGGCACTCGTCCTCAATCTTGTGCTCGGAGCGGCGTTCATCGTTTTGGTTGGTCTCTTAACCCGTTCCTGGTTCGGTGATCTCGTTGCTCAGCGGGTCATGATCCTATGTGCAATTTTTCCTGGAAGTTTCGTTTTATCTTTCGCATATAGCGAAGCACTGCTGCTGACTTTGGCAGCCGCATGCCTTTTGCTTCTCGACCGCGAGCGATGGTTGTGGGCAGGACTCATAGCCATGCTGGCAACGGCCACACGACCGAACGGCGTCGCCCTCATCGCTGCCTGTCTCGTGGCTGCAGTGATGGCAGGGCGGGCCAAGAAATCGTGGCGACCATTTATTGCGCCATTGCTTTCTCCACTTGGTTTTCTTGGCTACCAACTGTGGATCAACCATCACGCCCATGAATCGGGAGTCTGGTTCCGTGTCCAAGGTGAGGCTTGGAAAGAAGGCGCAAGCTTCGGATTCACGGCTATTCGACGCACTCTTGAAGCCTTCACACAACCATTATCTTCTCCCACAGATTTAATCACTGCGGCATCCTTCGCCTGCATGCTTTTATTCGTTTGGATTATGTGGAAACGTCACCCACTCCCACTGCCAGCCATGGCTTATTCAGCAGTCGTTTTAATCCTGATGCTGTTGCCGGCAACGGTCACGGCTCGTCCGAGATTTTTGTTTACTGCTTTTCCGTTGTTCATCGCTCTCGCTATGTGGCTCAGTGATTCCAAACGGCGCGAATGGTGGCCCTATGTTGTCGGTATGTGTCTCGCTGGCTTGACAGCACTGACGGCTCTCTACGGTGTCTACGGAGCGATTCCATGATCAAGTGGCTACGCCAGCGCTACGACATCGCCACCCTCACAGTTCTCGCCTTTATTCCCCTTCTTTTAAGTGCCCCCGGCAAACTGCCAGCAGACACAAAGTTGTATCTCTATCTCAATCCAGGACGACTACTGAGTGACGCTGCTTGGACATGGGATTCTCGCCAACTTGGCGGGTGGGTCCCCCATCAAAATGTTGGTTATCTGTGGCCCACTGGTCCTTGGTTTTCTTTTTTCAATTGGCTTTCTGTACCCGACTGGATAGCCCATCGTCTGTGGCTCGGGTCGTTGCTGATCATCGCCGGATTAGGAACCAGATGGCTAGCAAAACTTTTAGGACTATCTCAGTCAACACAGTTCATCGCCGCTCTGTGTTATCAACTTTCTCCGTTTGTTTTGCCATACATTTCACGAACATCTGCCCTGCTACTTCCATGGAGCCTGTTGCCATGGATCATCGGTCTCACTCTGCTGATGATCAAACAGCGCCGTTGGCAATATTTTGCGATTTTCGGATTACTGATCGCATCATCTGGCGGTCTCAACGCCACGGCTTTGTTGATGATCGCGCCAGCACCGCTGGTGTGGCTGATTGATTCATATGTACGAAGAGAGATGAATGGAAAACAGGTTCTCTCAATCATTGGACTTTTGGGTGCGATCACAGCCTTGATGTCTGCGTGGTGGATTGCTGGGCTATCCACCCAAGGGAAATACGGAGCGCCAGTCCTGTCGTATAGCGAAGCCCTGACGTCCACATCTGCCACGTCAAGTGCGCCCGAAGTATTACGCGGATTGGGTTATTGGATTTTCTATGACCGCAATGAGGTCACCGCTTTGACATCGGCCTCAACGCCATATCAAACCAATCTCTTCGTCATCGGCTGTGGACTTCTGGTGTTGTTCCTCGGTCTTTTGGGCATCATCGCCCATCAACGGTTGCGACGCCCTCTGAGTTTGATGCTTCTTGTTGGCGTCGTGGCTTCCGTCGGGGCTTACCCCAGCAACTCCCCCGCGCCACTTTGGTCATACTTTGCTGACCATCCCAAGAGCGCTATCAGCTTGGCTTTGCGATCATCATCGCGTGCTGTTCCCCTTGTGGCATTAGCCGTAGCCATCGGTCTTGGCATCAGCGTCCAGCACCTCATCGTGAGATTTTCGCAACGGTCCACCCGTGTGCCATTTTTTGTCATGGCAACAGCAACCCTGATGCTGTGTGTCAACATGCCAGCGCTATTTGGCGGGCGACTCATTGACCCAGCGATCTCACGACCTGAAAATATTCCTGCAGCGTGGAGCGAGGCGGCTGATTTACTGAATGCGCGCTATGAACTCGGTGACATAGGGTCGGTGCTCATCCTCCCAGGCATTGAGTCAGCGGCCTATCGCTGGGGATATCCAGTGGACCCGATTCTTCCGGGCATCACCAAAAAGCCTCTCATTACACGCGATTGGTTACCCCTCGGAAGCGCTCCCTATATGGATCTGCTGTACGCCCTCGATGACTCGTTTCAAAATGGCACAGCCGATCCGGACAGCATTGCCTCAATTGCTCGTTTGCTTGGCGCTGACACTGTGATGGTGGTGAACTCCTACCAATATGAGCGCTTTGGACTCAATCGTCCAGAACGCTCCTCGTCGTTAATCGCATCCGCTCCTGGCCTGACACACCTGGGTGATTTTGGGGAGGCGACAGTCAACCTCGCTCCAGGAGTCGACGCCCCTGACTTACAAGACTTTCCTGCCACCGCCCTTCCCGAAATCTCCTTGTACTCAGTCAAGGATTCAAAATCCGGACTACATATCAGTCATGCTCCGCTCCTCGTCTCGGGCGACGGGTCGGGTGTTGTTGATCTTGCGAGTGCCGGGCTCATTGACGGTCAAGCCACAATCCTTGCCTCTGCTGCTCTTGACCAAAAGTCTCTCGACCAAGCACTCTCCACAACCCCAGAATTATTCGTCACCGATGGCAATCGCCGACGCGCTCATCATTGGCGAAGTTCGCAAGATGTGTGGGGAGCGACTGAAGATGAATACACGGTGATTGACGGTCTTGATGTCTTTGATAATCGCTTACCAGTCTTTCCGCTAGCAACGAATCGTCTTGAGACCCAGTCAACTGCAATGAACACCACGGGGATTCGCCTCAGTGCCACTGCTTACGGTGCGCTCTTGTCGTATTTGCCGGAGTATCGACCGAGCAATGCCAATGATGGGAATCTGGCAACGTCATGGTCCGTGGGTTGGGGTGTCAATCCCGTGGGTCAAATACTCACTATCGCCAGCGAACAAGCCAATCTTGACAAACTCTCGCTGATATCAACATCACAGACCGATCAAGAGCGTGCCATCACACATGTGTCAATCAGCGTTGATGGATCTGCATGGAAACCCCAGCAGATTGAAGTTGACTCAGGTAGCCAAACAATTATTCTCGAGCAACTGGGTCACGTGGTGCGTCTACGCATTGATGCTGTCTCCAACGCTGACAAACTTAATCCTGTCGGTTGGGTTGAGGTATTACCTGAGGCATTGCGCAGTGCAGAGATCATCACAGTGCCGAGTGATGCCAGTTCGCGAGCAAGTGCCAACACCGCGGTG
>SHUW01000058.1 GCA_009694465.1 Ilumatobacteraceae bacterium | reverse complement strand
GTCCCTTCAGCGCGAGATCAGTGAAGGTGACGAGGTGATTACCAACTCAGGTATGTACGGTTTTGTCAATGCCCTTGATGGCGACACGGTGTGGCTTGAAATCGCAGAAGGAACCGAGATCCGAGTCGCACGTAATTCTCTGTTACGGCGGATCAACCCGACTATTGAGCCCGCAGGTGGCGCAGTTATTGATGATGCCCAAGATCCAGAAGCGCAGTGACAGCACCAGTCATGACACGTCGTCTCGTCTTCTCCCTCACGGGCCTATTGGTAGTGGTTCTTGGTTCCTTTGCCGGCAACCTTGTGGCCGGTAATGAACCGGCCTTAGGTCTTGATCTCCAGGGCGGAATTTCGGTCACCCAAGAACCAGTCGGCGAGTTTGACTCTGTCAGCCTTGATCTTGCCGTTGAGCGGATTCGCGAACGAATCGACTCCCTGGGAGTTGCAGAACCAGAAATCATCCGTCAAGGAAATGCGATTGTTGTCAACTTGCCAGGTGTCGCTAATCAGGAGGAGGCTCTCCGCCTCGTTCAAGTGACGGGCGCTGTTCTTCTTCGCCCCGTACTTGGGGCACTGCAGAAAACTCCAACAGATCCGAATGCAAGCACAACGACAAGCAGTGGAAGTGATCCAACAACCACTCTTGGCGCTGACAGCACTATTGGCGTGACCACGACACTCAGTGGAGTCACCACGACGATCCCGGCGCCCACTACAACTCTCGGTGGTGGACCATCTCGTTCGTTACCGATGGTCGCCTCGACGGTCCTGGGAAGTGCGCCCGGTTCCACAGATGCACCAGTTACAACCTCAAGTGGACCCGATGACACTGTCGTTACCACTGAGGAAGGTTCAGCAGTGACCGAAGCACCGACCGCGCAAGCCCCAACTTCCAGTATTGATCCCTCCACCTTTCTTGGCGACCCCTCTGACCCCAACGCCATCATCATCGTCGATAACACCGATGGCTCCGAGACCTACCAACTCGGACCCGCTTTTGGGACTGGCGAAGTCTTTAACAACGATGCCAAGGCTGACATCATTCAAAGTGGTTGGGGAGTACGCGTGACCTTGCGAAATGGTTCGACTGGTGCTGATTTATGGAATATTGGCGCCGCCCAGTGCTACGCCAAAACCACGGTCTGTCCGACAGGTCGTATGGCGATCGTTCTTGACGGTGTTGTTCAATCGGCCCCGAGCGTCAACCAACCATCGTTTTCTGGTGGTGTAGATATCACGGGTAATTTCAAAGAATCCGAAGCCAAAGATTTGGCGCGAGTTCTCAAGAGCGGTTCGTTGCCAGTGCGCCTTGAAGTGCAAGCAGTGCAGTTCGTCTCACCAACTCTCGGTGAAGACTCTCTCCACGCAGCGATTGTTTCCGGCCTCATTGGTGTGGCATTGGTGCTGCTCTTTATGTTGCTCTATTACCGCTCATTGGCACTTGTGGTGATCTTAGGAATCACTCTCTCCGGTCTGACTCAATGGAATGTCATCTCTCTGCTCTCGAGCACAAATGGTCTGGCGCTGAGCCTGGCTGGTATCGCGGGAATCATTGTCTCCGTTGGAGTCACTGTGGACTCGTACGTCGTATTTTTTGAAAAGCTGAAAGACGAGTTGAAAACTGGTCGAAGCCTCAAAAACTCTGCCGAACGAGGTTTCAAATCCGCCTGGCGCACAATTTTGGCTGCTGACATTGTCTCTCTCATTGGTGCGTTTACTTTGTGGTACCTCACGGTTGGATCGGTGCGCGGTTTCGCATTCTTCTTAGGGCTGTCCACGATGTGCGATATCGTCATCGCCTGGTTTTTCACCCGCCCAGCGATGTTGCTACTCTCGCGCAACAAAAGGCTGCAACGGGGTCGCTTCTTCGGCATTGATAATACGGTTCAGCCTGTAGGGGGTGCCTGATGGAAGAAGTGAGCACGGTTCAACGACGCGGCGCTTTTGGGCGCCTCTACCATGGTGAGACATCTTTTGACTTTATGGGCAAGAAAAAGATTGGTTTCACAATCTCGTTAATTCTTATCCTGATGACCATTGGCTCTTTGTTCACACGCGGCTTAAATCTCGGCATCGACTTTGAGGGCGGCGTGGCTTGGCAAGTCCCCGTCACCGCAACCATGGACACTGATGCGGCCCGTACCGTTCTTTCTAGTAACGGAATTGAAGCCGATAATGCAAAGATCCAGATCTTGACAAATGGATCCACGAAATCACTGAGAATTCAAGTGGGTGATCAAACTCCTGAGTTGCAACTCAAAGTTAAAGACGATTTGGCAACGGCCTCAAAAACTGACGCCAATGAGGTTTCCGTGAGTTCTGTGAGTTCGTCGTGGGGTCGTTCAATTACCGAAAAAGCCATCCGCGCACTCATCGCATTCATCGTCTTGGTTTCGTTATACATCGCATGGCGTTTTGAGTGGCGCATGGCTCTAGCAGCGATTTTAGCGATGCTCCATGACGTGCTGATCAGCGTCGGTGTCTACTCAATCATTGGCTTTGAGGTAACTCCTGCGACGGTGGTGGCCTTTCTCACCATTTTGGGATTCTCGTTATACGACACGATCGTAGTTTTTGACAAGGTGAAGGACAATCTCGACAAATTCGCAGGTTCACGAACCTCAATGGCGAATATCACGAATGTTTCCATGAATCAGGTACTGATGCGTTCGATCAACACCTCCTTGGCTGCTGTGCTACCGGTTGTCTCGCTCCTCGTCCTAGGTTCCGGGGTATTCGGTGCGATTGCCTTACGCGAGTTTGCGATTGCCCTCCTGGTCGGATTACTCACCGGTTCTTATTCTTCGATCTACATTGCATCTCCGCTACTCTCACTGATTAAAGAGCGAGAAGCGAGTTACCGCAATTTCAGAGGTGAGCACGCAGTAGGTGCGGAACTTGCGCATATGGTCTTGTCAGGAACGGCAACTGGAGCAAAATCGGTACGCCGCCAAGCTTCAGCGACTGACGGCACACAAGCCAGCAATTTTGCTCCTACTTCAACGGCGCTATTGACCCATCCGCCGCGTCCACGCAAAAAGCGACGACGCTAGAGAGACAATCGACGAGATGGACATTGAAGCTCTTAAAAACCTTATTCGTGCAATCCCGGATTATCCAACTGTTGGCGTGACCTTTCGGGATATCACTCCATTACTTAGCCATCCCCAGGCTTTCACATCTAGCATTGACCTTCTCGCTGAGCGTTTTAGCGACCAGAAAATCGATCTTGTTATCGGCGTTGAGGCTCGCGGTTTCATCCTCGGAGCACCGATAGCAGTCGCTCTTGGTGCCGGTTTCATCCCTGTGCGTAAAGCGGGAAAATTACCGTGGGCAGTGGTACGCGAGGAGTACGACCTTGAGTACGGTTCGGACAAACTGGAGATACACCGTGATGCCATTCAACATGGACAGAGAGTTCTCATCGTTGATGATGTTTTAGCAACGGGCGGAACAGCGGCCGCCACGTGTCGTTTGGCATCGGCTTTGGGTGCCGAGATCGTGGCTCTAGCCGTTCTTATTGAACTACCTTTCCTTGCAGGGCGACTCAAATTGGGCGAAACTCCCATTGAGGCTCTCTTTTCCTTCTGACTCGGTAGTCGCAATATTTGACTCCTGCCTGCGATACTTAGACAATGGCAACGGTTACCAGACTTCTTCCTTGGCGTCGGCAGATGAACTCTGCCGTGGACGAGGTCAACCCCGTTCTGCAGTCTTTTCGCCGTCGACATCCGAAAGCTAACACCGCCTTGATCACCAAGGCCTTTGAGGTCGCCAGACAGGCTCATTCCAGCCAAACCCGTAAAAGTGGTGAGGGATACATCAACCATCCTCTAGCAGTCGCCAAGATCGTGGCAGATATCGGCCTCGATGAGACAACAGTTGCAGCGGCGCTACTCCACGACGCTGTTGAAGACACCGAACTCACTATTTCTGATGTTGAAAAAGAGTTTGGAAGTGACGTTGCAGCGATCGTTGATGGCGTCACCAAACTTGAGCGTCTGCAGTTTGATTCTAAGGAGGAGCAACAAGCGGCGACTATGCGCAAGATGCTTGTGGCGATGGCCAAGGATTTACGCGTTCTGATCATCAAGTTGGCTGATCGCTTACACAACATGAGGACTATCGCGGCAATGCCTGTCGAGAAGCAACAACGAATCGCCAGCGAAACGATGGATATCTACGCTCCTTTGGCACATCGTTTGGGAATGCAAGGATTGAAACAAGAGCTTGAAGATTTGTCTTTTGCCTCAATGTTCCCGAAACGCTACGCAGAACTCGATCATCTTGTCAGTAGTCGGAGTCCCGAACGCGATCTTTATTTGGCCAAGGCCATGGCTGACGTTCGCGAACGCTTGCTGACGCTGAATATTGATGCCGATATCACTGGACGTGGCAAACACCTGTGGAGCATTTACGAAAAGATGATCCAAAAAGCTAAAGATTTTGATGAGATTTTCGACATTATGGCCATCAGAATTGTCGTTGCATCGGTCAAGGATTGTTACGCCACTTTAGGAAGTATCCATGGACAATGGAAGCCAATTACAGGTCGCTTCAAAGACTACGTGGCGATGCCGAAGTTCAATTTGTATCAAAGTCTGCACACCACCGTCATTGGACCTGGCGGTAAACCTTTGGAGATTCAGATTAGAACACGCGAAATGCACCAACGTGCGGAGTGGGGCGTAGCGGCACATTGGGCATACAAAGATCAAAAAGAGACTCCAGACATTGACTGGTTGAATCGGATCATTGACTGGCAAAGCGATATTTCCGATCCAGCTCAATTCATGGAAAGTTTGAAGACTGATCTTGAGCAAGACGAAATATTCGTTTTTACCCCGAAGGGGCGAGTCATTGATCTACCAGTCGGATCGGGCCCAGTTGACTTCGCATATTCAGTGCACACAGAGATCGGAAATGCGTGTATCGGGGCGCGCGTCAATGGAAGATTGGTACCGCTCACACATGTCCTGAAGTCGGGCGATACATGCGAGGTCTTCACCTCAAAAGTTGAAAGTGCAAGCCCATCCACAGATTGGCTGGATTTTGTCGTTTCACCGAAGGCCCGCAACAAGATCAAACAATGGCACTCGCGTGAGAAACGTGATGACCTTGTGGAATCCGGTCGCGAGCTTTTAGAGAACGAGTTCAGACGCCAACGCCTGCCAGTGATCCAAGCCATGAACAGCGAGCACTTACAGCGCGAGGTTGAAAAAAGATCATTCGCTGATCTTGAAGCACTGTTATACGCGATCGCTGAAACCCAAGTCAACGCCCAGGAAGTTGCTCTTGAAGTCTTTGCTAGATTCCAGGATTCTGGTTCAATAGAACGCCTTCCAGAATCAGTTTTACGATCTTCCGCTTCCTCGAGAGTTCATAGTGTCGGCATTCACGTGGATGGTTTTGATGATGTTCTGGTGCGGCTTTCAAAATGCTGCACCCCCGTACCTGGCGATGAGATCATGGGCTTCATTACTCGTGGGCGCGGAGTGAGCGTTCATCGCTCCGACTGTGCGAATGCTGATTCGTTTGTGGATGAGCAATCCTCGCGTTTAGTCGACGTTGAGTGGGACGGATCCACAATGGGCACGATCTTTCGAGCAGGTGTGGAAGTTCTCGCGCTTGATCGTTCGGGACTGCTGCGCGATGTGGCCAATGCTTTGTCTGAGCAGCATGTCAATATCGTGGCCTGTAGTACCCACACTGGGGGAGACCGAGTCGCCAAGATGCGCTTCGAATTTGAAATGGCCGACCCTGCGCACCTTGAATCAGTGCTGAGAACAATCAAGAGGATTGATGGGGTCTATGACGCCTACCGTGCAGGTACAGGACGCTCCCTTGAAGACTCTGAGGACTGACTAGTTTCGCTGATTTACCTGCTTCTTGGCGAGATATTCTCCGAGACCAACGCCCAGATACCGCTAACCTGAGAGCCTGTGCCTGAGTTTCAAACAAGTCCTGGAATGCGTGACATCCTGCCCCCCGATTCGGGACGCTGGCGACGCTTCGTTGGAATCTTTTCTGATGCAGTGACGGCCGCTGGTTACGGGCAGATTATTCCTCCCTTACTCGAAGATATTGGCGTGTTTCATCGTGTTGGGGAAGCCACCGATGTTGTCACCAAAGAGATGTACGACTTTGTGGACAAGGGTGATCGCCACATTGCTTTACGCCCCGAACAGACTGCCAGCGTCTGTCGGGCCTTCGTGCAACACAGTCCCGCCACGCCATGGAAGGTTTGGTACGCAGGTCCCAATTTTCGTTATGAGCGTCCACAACGGGGTCGTTTTCGTCAGTTTGATCAAGTTGGTATTGAAGTTCTTGGTGTTGAGGATCCCTATGTTGACATTGAAGTGATCGCTCTAGCTTGGGACTTCTTCGCCAAACTTGGTTTACAGCAGATCTCTCTGCACCTCAACAGTCTCGGCGAACCCTCAGATCGAGAACGTTATATGCAGGCCTTGAAAGATTATTTCAGCAATAATCTTGAGCACCTCAGTCAAGCCAGTCAGGCAACCCTGACGAAGAATCCACTGCGCGTCCTGGATTCAAAACGACCTGAAGACCAACAAATCATTGACGGTGCTCCACGTATCTCCGATTTTTATAGCACCGAAGCGAAAGCACATTTTGACACGGTTCAAGAGGGATTGCGGGAACTCGGTATCACCTTTGTCATCAATGAGAAGTTGGTGCGCGGACTGGATTATTACCGTCACACAACATTTGAGTTCGTCGGTGGAACTATGGATTCAGCGCAGAATGCCCTCGGTGGAGGAGGGCGTTATGACGGCCTAGTTGAAGCCTTAGGTGGTCCTGCAACCGCTGGTGTGGGATTTGCAATTGGTCTCGACCGTACCCTTTTGGCCTGTGATGATGAAGGTGTTTTCCTTCCCATGCCCGACGATGTGAGTGTCTTTGTCGTGGATATCACTGGCGGTCGACAAGCCATGTTGATCACCCATGAATTGCGTTCCGCTGGTATCTCTGCGGACCGGGCTTATCAAGGTCGAAGTATCAAGAGTCAAATGAAATCCGCTGATCGAAGCGGTGCTGTTTTGGCAATCATCATTGGTAGCGATGAAGTTGACTCGTCTACCGCAATCATCCGACCACTGCGTTCTGATCAAGAGCAGTACACCGTCTCTCGTAAAGACTTACTCCCCACAATAACGAAAGCACTTTCATGACTACGCCAGAAGACAAGACCTCAATCCGCCAAACTTCAATGCGCTCACATATGTGTGGTGATTTACGCCCGAGTGAAATCTCGCAGACTGTGAGTGTCTGCGGTTGGGTAGCTAAAAGGCGCGAGCATGGGGACAGATTGGCTTTTGTTGATCTTCGAGATCACACTGGGATTATCCAATGCGTGATCGACAACGACGTTGATGTTCGCAGCGAATATGTTGTACGGATTACCGGAGTGGTGCGTTCACGACCACAAGGAACAATCAACAGCAATATTGCGACTGGCGAAGTAGAAATCGGTGATTGTGTTGTAGAGGTTCTTCGTTCGGCCGAGGCCCCACCATTTCCAGTTGACGCACGCGCCGATGATGTCGACGAAAATGTTCGCTTGCAATATCGCTACATTGACATTCGCAGAGAACGTATGCAACGCAATTTACGGACACGAGCCAAAGTCAACTCTGCGGTCAGGGCTTCCATGGAACGTCAGGGTTTTGTTGAGGTTGAGACTCCGATGTTGGTGCCCTCAACACCCGAGGGTGCTCGTGAGTTCCTAGTTCCCTCACGTAAAGAACCAGGCTCCTTTTATGCTCTGCCACAGAGCCCACAGTTGTTCAAGCAATTACTGATGGTCGCCGGAATTGATCGTTATTACCAGATAGCACGTTGTTTACGCGATGAGGATTTGCGAGCAGATCGCCAATATGAGTTCATGCAGTTGGATGCAGAAATGAGTTTCGTCAATCAAGATGATGTTCTTGAGGCAATTGGTGAAGCGGTAGTTTGCGCAGCCGAAGCCGTCACTGGAGTTCGACCTGACCCCATTGAGCAAATCACATGGCGACAGGCCATGGAGCGGTTTGGTGTCGATAAGCCCGATCTTCGCTTCGGTATGGAATTAACAGAACTAACTTCCGTATTCGTCGGCACCGAATTTAAGGCCTTCGCTGGCGCATCATCAATCAAGGGCATACGTGTTGAGGCCAAAGCTGAGGAATTCGGTCGCAATAAACTTGATGCCCTCACCGACCGAGCGAAAAAAATCGGCGCCAAGGGCCTTGTTTGGATGAAGGTTGCAGCAGATGGAACTTTGGAATCTCCTGTTGTGAAATTCCTTTCTGCCACTGAGCAATCAGCGGTGATAACTGCCCTTCAGGGCGCTCCAGGGGACTTGTTACTGATCGTTGCCGATGAATGGGAAATGACCTGCGAAGTCCTCGGGCAGTTGCGAAATGATCTTGGCCGACCTCCTGTACACCAAGGTCCTTACCGCTATGTTTGGGTCACTGAGTTCCCACTTTTCGTGGGGATTAACAAAGAGACTGGTCAACCCAAGCCAGGACACCACCCTTTCTGCCAACCTCATCCAGATGACCTGCATATGTTTGAGTCGGATCCGATGTCTGTGCGATCAATGGCATACGACCTAGTACTCAATGGTTGGGAATTGGGTTCGGGTTCCATTCGAATTCACGAACCTGATATGCAACGCCGAGTTTTCACTGCTCTCGGAATCAGTGAAGAAGAAGCGAATCGTAAGTTTGGATTTTTCCTCAAGCCCTTCACCTATGGTGCACCACCCCACGGAGGGTTCGCCTTCGGCTTAGACCGCCTCGTTGCCATTTTGGCAGGGGAAGACAATATTCGTGAAGTCATTGCATTCCCCAAAACACAAAGTGGGCAGGATCCGATGACTAATGCTCCGACCCGCGCCGAGCCCAAACAACTTGAAGAATTAGGCATCCGGGTACTGCCTCCAAAGGCCTGACATGCCATCTCAGAAATTCCGCGCTGGAGTAGTTATTGCGATCCGTCGCGAGAACGGCGATCTGATGTGCTTCCAACGTTCGGATGTGGTGGATTCTTGGCAACTTCCGCAAGGAGGAATCGACGTAGGTGAGATGCCTGTAGATGCCGCTTGGCGTGAATTGACAGAAGAAACTGGGCTGACACGTGGCGATGTTCATTTAGTCAGCGAATTACCTGAATGGATCACCTACGAATATCCAACGGCAGTTCGCGAGGCTATGCCCGATGGTGGCAAGCGCATCGGACAGACGCAAAAGTGGTTCCTATTCGGTCTCCTTGATGAGCCAAATATTGAGCCGAAGCCAGATGGAGTGGAATTTGTTGGCTGGCAATGGATGGATCCTCACCATCTCTTACATCACGTCGTGAACTTTCGACAAGACTCCTACGGGCGTGCTTTTTCTAGATTGCTTCCATGAGCGATCTCTTTAGCGCTGCAGCCAAGGAGCAACTTGCATCCCAGGCCCCGTTGGCGGCACGGTTGCGACCACGCACTATCGACGATGTTGTCGGTCAAAAGCATTTGTTAGGAGTCGGTCGACCGCTACGCATACTTGTTGAACAAGACAAACTCAGTAGCGCAATCTTCTGGGGTCCACCTGGAACCGGTAAAACGACTTTGGCATTGGCGGTTGCGGGTACAACGAAACGGACCTTTGAGCAGTTGTCAGCAGTCACTGCAGGAGTGAAGGATGTACGCGAAGTCATCGATGCAGCGCGCCAGCGCCTCGGGAGACACGGTCAAGGAACTATTTTGTTCCTCGATGAAATTCACCGTTTTTCGAAATCTCAGCAAGATGCTTTGTTGCCTGCCGTCGAAGAAGGAACACTCACCCTCATCGGCGCCACCACGGAGAATCCCTTTTT
>SHUW01000057.1 GCA_009694465.1 Ilumatobacteraceae bacterium | reverse complement strand
TCTCCCGTAAACAGGCTGCGCATCTCCAGACCGCTTAACTGCTCAGCGATGGTCTTAATCCCCGTTTCAATCTCGGTTTCTTGAGAGGCATCGTCCACCTCACGAGCCATCTCGTGGAGAACTTCAACATCTTCAAGTTGGCGCGCCAAGACATCGTAAATCTCAATGTCACCCTTGGTATTGGCGTATTCAGTATTCAGTTTCTTGGCCAAATTTTGGTCATCCCAGAGACCAGGTTTAGATACTTCAATCTCAAGTTCCCGAAAACGCTCACGCTGAGCTTCAATTTTGAGATAAACATTGGCTTCAGAAAGCCGGCGGCTGACGTCGCGCAAATCGTCCGTAAAATCGCGCATCAGAATTCAGTTCGCGCCGTGGCACATTTTGAATTTTTTACCCGAGCCACACGGGCAGGCGGCATTACGCGGAGTCTTTGACCAACCCTCATTAACAATTGGTTGTTGCTTCACTGGAGCACTTGGTTGCGGTCCATCCACACCAAGACTGGCAGCCTGGCCTGCAGCAGCCGAAGGAGCCTCAGATTTCAACTGCTGAATATTCTGCACAATCGGCGCAGGCTGATCATTTTGCACAACTTGTACATGCATCACATATTTCACGAAATCTTGGGCAATCCCCTTGATCATTGAGCCAAACATCTCATAGCCCTCGCGCTGCCATTCAGAAAGCGGATCTTTTTGACCCATAGCACGCAAGTTGATTCCCTCTTGCAAATAATCCATTTCCTCAAGATGCTCGCGCCAACGTTGGTCGATAATTCGCAACATCACTTGACGCTCAACATCGCGCATGACAACAGGTGTCAGTTCAGCCTCACGCTGTTCGTAGTACGCCGTGGCATTGACCATCACGATGTCATACATCTTGTTCGTTGAATCGCACTGAGCCAAGTCGTTAAGGCTTAACTCATTGGGCCAATAAGTCTTGAGTTCTTTGCTGAGACCCTCGAGGTCCCACTCGTCATCAACCTCACTCACGCAGTATGTCTCAATCAGCGAGTCAACCGCTTCGGCCATGTATTCAAGAGCCTCAACCTTAAGGTCTGCACCATCAAGAATTTGATCACGGCGCATGTAAATAACTTTGCGCTGCTCGTTCATGACTTCGTCATACTTCAAAACATTTTTTCGAATTTCAGCGTTACGAGTTTCAACGGTGCCCTGCGCGCGCTCAATCGCCTTGGTCACCATTTTGTGTTCAATAGCTTCATCTTCGGGAAGGGCGCGACCCATGACCCAACTCAAGGCGCCAGTGGCGAACAAACGCATCAATTCATCTTCAAGGCTGAGGTAAAAACGCGTTGATCCAGGGTCGCCTTGGCGACCAGAACGACCACGCAATTGGTTGTCAATACGACGGCTTTCGTGGCGCTCTGAACCAATCACATACAAGCCGCCGGCAGCACGGACCTTGTCGCCCTCAGCCTGGCAACGAGCAGAAATTTCTTTGAGTAACACGTCGTAACGCGACTGTGCGACCGTTCGTGCCGTGCGATATTCCTCAGGCATCTCCGCTAACGGTAGAGGTAAAGCAAATTCATCAGTCAGAGTGTCAGCAGAGTGACCTTCGCCGAGAACAGCGACACGGGCTAGTCCTTCTGGGTTGCCGCCCAAAATAATGTCCACTCCGCGACCAGCCATGTTGGTAGCAACGGTCACTGCTCCTAATCGACCCGCCTGAGTGACGATTTCGGCTTCCCGCGTGTGCTGCTTGGCATTGAGGACCTCATGCTTGACCCCATTTTTGGCGAGTATTCGTGCGAGGTGTTCACTCTTTGCAACGCTGACGGTACCGATCAGAACTGGCTGCCCATTGGCGTTACGTTCAATGATGTCCTCGACGACTGCATTGAATTTGGCCTCTTCCGACTTGAAAATAAGGTCAGCAGCATCTTCACGCACGACAACACGGTTTGTCGGGATTGGCACCACCTGCAGGTCGTAGGTGTTCATCAACTCAGCCGCTTCAGTCTGCGCAGTTCCGGTCATACCCGACAACTTGGTGTACATGCGGAAATAGTTCTGCAGAGTAATTGTCGCCAGGGTTTGATTCTCTTCTTTAATCTTGACGCCTTCTTTGGCTTCCACCGCCTGGTGAATACCTTCGCTCCAACGACGACCTTCAAGAATGCGGCCCGTGAATTCATCCACGATCTTCACTTCGCCACCCTGAATGATGTAATCCTTATCGCGGCGGTACAACTCTTTGGCCTTCAATGCCACCTGCAATTGGTGAACAAGATTGCGCTGGACTTCGTCGTAGAGATTTTCTAAACCAAGTTCGGCTTCAACGCGTTCAATACCTGCCTCGGTGGGCATGACAATGCGCTTATCTTCTTCAACTTCGTAGTCAACATCACGCTTCAGGGCACGCACTATGGATGCAAAGCGATAGTACAAATTGGCGGCATCGGCTACTCGACCAGAAATGATCAACGGAGTGCGTGCCTCGTCAATGAGAATTGAGTCCACTTCATCAACGATGGCGAAGGAATGCCCGCGTTGAACTTTGTTGGCTTTAGTAGGCGCCATATTGTCGCGCAGATAGTCAAAACCAAATTCGTTGTTTGTTCCGTAGGTGATATCGGCGGCGTAATCGGCGCGCTTTTGCGCGGGTTGCTCACGATGACCAGGCACGACTAATCCGACGCTGAGACCGAGCCAGCGGTGAATGCGCCCCATCCATTCGGAGTCACGACGAGCGAGATAATCGTTCACCGTGATGAGGTGTACGCCGTTACCCGAAATCCCGTTGAGATAAGCAGGCAGGGTTGAGACAAGGGTCTTACCCTCACCTGTTTTCATTTCCGCGACCCAACCGAAGTGCAGAGCCGCTCCACCCATCATTTGGACGTCGTAGTGGCGTTGACCGATGACTCGATCCGCCCCTTCGCGGACCACGGCGAAGGCCTCCGTCAAAAGATCGTCCAGCGATTCGCCGCGCTCCAAGCGAGAGCGAAACTCACCTGTTTTAGCTTTCAGGTCATCGTCGGACAAAGACTTGAAAGCGTCGGCGTAGGCGTTGATATCAGGAACTAGACCCTCTAGGGCCTTGAGCTTCTTGCCTTCACCGGCCCGCAGGATGCGATCGAGGATTCCCATGCAGGTATAGAGCCTACCGTCGGGTAGCCCGAGCCTAGGGGTCGCCTAAAATTCACCGAACAATGCTTCATCGGCGCCCCTTATTCGGCAGACTCTACGGGTGACATTGCCCTCAGAAAAGCCAGTTCCCGCTACCGAGCGCCAGATTGACGCCGTGATTTTTGATTTCGGCGGGGTTTTAGCCAGCAATGGACGACCATCCGATGTCATTAAACGATTCCCCAATGATCCGGCCGACAAAGTGTTGAAGGTCATGATGGGCGATTACGGTCAAGACACTGATCATCCGTGGCATCGCCTAGAGCGCGGCGAGATCACGATGTCGCAATATCGCATGGATTTGGGAGCACTAGTTCTTGAAGCTGGCTTACATCCAATTCAGCTTCCACCCGATACCGGAAAATCAACATTTATTGGGATTACCTTCGAACCCTGTGAGCCGATTATCACCTTGGTCCATGAACTCAAAACAGCTGGATTTCGTTTGGGTGTACTCACTAACAATGTTCGTGAATTGCGCAGTGTGTGGTGGCCAATGATGGACTTCAATAATATTTTTGACGATGTCGTGGACAGTCATGAAGTGGGAATGCGTAAGCCAAACGCCGCCATTTATCGTCTCGCCCTTGAACGACTTGGTGCCGTCGCCGAGCGCACCGCCTTTTTAGATGACGCCCAATCCAATGTGGACGCAGCCAGTGCTGTTGGGTTACACGGGGTGTGGGTTGAAGAAGACCCAACTTCTGCCGTGCGGACATTGCGCAGCCTCGCGGGTCTTTAGCCCCTTCTCCGCTCGGGCGTGGCTGCTACAGCGAATAAGCCAACTTGATGTGCCCCCGCCAATTCAAGGGCGTGTGCCGCCGCTTTCAGCGTGCTACCAGTTGTCACTACATCGTCAATGACTAACACGCTGACTGCTCGTCGCAATGGACGGGCCCGAAATAATGGTCCATGCAGACGTTCTTGGCGGGTTCGCCCCGTCTGGGGCCGACTGTGATCGCGATACAACAGTCGGCGACAGGGAATGCCCAACTGACGAGCCACTGCGCGCGCTAAAAGTTCGGACTGATCGTAGCCGCGTCCTCTGCGCCGCGATGATGACGTGGGAGCCCAAGTGACAATCTCGAAAGCCAGAGCATCTGGATCGTCGCGAACCGATTTCACTAACTGCCGTGCCAGGATCGACACCGCACGCCGTTGATTGCGATATTTCAAACCGCGAATGAGTTCTTGCGTCTGCCCATCAAGAATATCCGAGGCTGTAATCCTCGTTGCTGTGGTCGTGGCACTCTGATGATCAACTTGACAAGACTCACACAGACGAACCAGATGACCCGTTTGGTCACGCTTGAAGCCTGCGGGGGCGATCCGAAAGAGTTGACGACATGAGGTGCAGACAAGAGCGGTGAACATGAAGCCATTTCATCATGGGGGTATGGCAGACCTCGTGAAATCAGGCGTGTTGAGATGTGCGAACCGAAACAAATGGCAATAAGAACTGCACCAAAGGCCCAATGCCGAACATAAAGACCAGGGTCCCGATACCCACCTTGCCTCCAAGAAATAGACCTGCTAGGAGAACTGTTACCTCGATCAAGGTGCGCGCCAGGCGAATACTCAGGAATCGTCCGAAAAATTTCCGCTTGGTCATTCCGAGCATGATCCCATCGCGTGGCCCCGAACCCAAATCTGATCCGAGATACATCGCTGTTCCGATGCCCACGACAACGAGTCCGGCCAGTACCAGCAAAAGTCGCACGACGGGATTATTCGTTTCACCAATGAACTGCTTGCTGACATCGACCATCAGCCCAATTTCAAGAGCGTTCAAAATCGTTCCTAAACCAGGTTTTTGACGCAAGGGAATCCACAACAGCAAAAGCAATAAACCTGTTCCGACAATGACAATGCCCACTGAAATATCAAGTCGTTCGGCAACGCCCGTGTGAAAAATATCCCACGGCGCCAAACCTAAATCAGCACGAATAAATAATGTGATCCCGATACCGAAAAGAGCCAGCCCAGTGACGCACCGAAGCAACTTCTCGGCAAAAAGTTTTGTCATTAGTATCGGTAACGCTCAGACTTAAATGGGCCCGATGGAGCGATACCCAAATACTCGGCCTGTTCATCGGTGAGTTTGGTCAACTTCACGCCCAAGGCGCCGAGGTGTAGCGAGGCCACCTTTTCATCAAGATGTTTAGGTAACACGTACACGCCTAACGGATACGCCGCGAGATTGGTGAACAATTCGATTTGGGCGATGACCTGATTGGAGAATGAACAACTCATCACGAAACTTGGGTGACCAGTAGCGCATCCGAGGTTCACTAAGCGACCTTCAGCCAAAACGATGATCGCATGCCCATCAGGGAACGACCAGAGGTCGGTGCCAGACTTAAGTTCATCGCGGGTTGCGCCGCTACGTGCCAGACCAGCCATGTCAATTTCTGAGTCAAAGTGCCCAATATTGCAGACGATTGCGTTGTGCTTCATTTTCGCCATGTGCTCAACAGTGATGATGTGATCGTTACCTGTTGCCGAAACAAAAATATCTATCTCGTGAATCACATCTTCAAGAGTGGTCACTTGGTAACCCTCCATCGCCGCCTGCAAAGCGTTGATCGGATCAACTTCAGTGACAATCACTCGTGCACCTTGACCACGCAGTGCCTGAGCACAACCCTTACCGACATCTCCATAACCACAGACAACGGCAACCTTGCCAGCGATCATCACATCTGTGGCGCGACAGATGGCATCAATGAGCGAATGGCGACAGCCGTACAAGTTGTCAAACTTTGACTTCGTCACCGAGTCGTTGACATTGATCGCAGGGAACAACAACTCGTTGCGCTCCGCCATTTTGTAGAGGCGCATAACACCAGTCGTTGTCTCTTCGGTGACACCCTTCACTCCAGCAGCCATCCGAGTCCATTTGTTGGGTTCGGTCTTGAGACCGCGGTGCAACAAACCGAGCACGATGGCAAGTTCCGGGTTGGAAGCCGATGTTGGATCTGGAACTTCACCCGACTTTTCGTACTCCACTCCCTTATGCAACAAGAAGGTGGCATCGCCGCCGTCGTCGAGAATCATGTTCGGACCATCGCCGTCGGGCCATGTCATCATTTGCTCGGTGCACCACCAGTACTCCTCGAGGGTTTCACCTTTCCAAGCAAAAACTGGCACGCCGTCGGGATTATCCAAAGTTCCATGAGGGCCAATCGCGATTGCAGCGGCGGCGTGATCTTGGGTTGAGAAAATATTGCAGGATGCCCAGCGAACTTCCGCTCCCAATTCGACCAAAGTCTCAATAAGGACCGCCGTCTGAATGGTCATATGCAATGAACCAGAAATACGCGCACCCTTGAGTGGCTTAGTCGCTCCGTATTCTTTGCGCAAAGCACGAAGACCTGGCATCTCATGCTCGGCAAGATGAATCTCCTTGCGCCCAAAAGGGGCCATAGAAAGATCGGCGACGCGAAAATCTTTACGTTCGGCAAATGAAGATGACATGGAGGGCTCCTTAATAGATATCTGACAACGGGTGAGACAAAAACAAGCCATCACGGGATGACTCTCTGCTTGCTCTATCCCGGGCAGGGGCCTACTGGCACCAATCAGTCAGCCCGATCGGATCAGTCTAGGCAGTGATTCGCGCTCTCTGGGGACATTGTCACCGAAAGCACACTGTATTCAGTGACCGGTGGTCTTAATCCCACCAGTGGCAATCTTGGCCATGATGCGCTCGTGCTCTTGGGTCGAGACAACTTCGGACTCATCCACCAGCATCACAGCAATGGAGTCACGCACGGTATAGCGACGCTGCAAACGAGTGTTATACAACGAGTTCTCATCTTCCAAGATGTGCAAAACCCCCTTGTCAACTGGACAGGCAAGCACTGAGGCAAGTTCGGGATCAATAGGCATGTGAATCTCCTTTTTCAGACTGAGGTAATTGCTGCAAGTAATTCGGCCACCCGGTGATCGCATTGATTGCGATCGGGCGCCTCAAGGTTGAGTCGCAACAAAGGTTCGGTATTTGATGGACGTAAATTAAACCACCATTCCCCGCAGTCTACGGTCAGTCCATCGACGCGATCCTGAGGAAATGCCGAGAACTTTGCTGATACCGACTCAATGACGTGCGATGGGTCATCAACCTGAGTGTTGATCTCACCGCTGAGGGAATAACGCTCATAGGCCCGCCGTATCTCTGAAAGAGGTTCTCCGACACGACTCATTTCTTCCAGCATCAACATTGTGGCAATCAGTCCGCTATCAGCACGGTAATTATCTTTGAAGTAGTAATGAGCAGAGTGTTCTCCGCCGAAAACAGCGCCAGTCTCGGCCATCAATTGTTTGATGTACGAGTGACCAACTTTTGTACGCACCGGGATGCCACCGTGTTCACGAATGATTTCTGGCACCGCTCGGCTACAAATCAGGTTGTGCAAAATCGTTGCACCCGGAAACTTGCGCAACATGCTGGTCGCCAAAATGCCCGTCGTCGTTGAACCAGATAATCCACGACCCAATTCATCAACAACGAAGACGCGATCGGCATCACCGTCAAAAGCCAAACCAATATCAAAACCACCCGAACTAACGCGCGCTTGCAGGTCACGTTGATTCACCGACTGCAAAGGATCTGCGGGATGATTAGGAAAGCTTCCATCAAGTTCGCCATACATCACTTCGAGTTCAAGGCGTGGCAGTCGATCAAAAACTGCCGGCACGACGAGTCCACCCATGCCATTGGCCGTATCGGCAACAACTCGCATCGGACGTAATGCCGAAGGGTCAATGAATGACACCACATGATCAACGAAGGCCGATAACAAATCTCGTTCGGTCGTTCGACCAGGGCGCGCCACAGGCTTTGGTCGGGTTCCATCAAGAACTTGCTGAGCAAAAACTTTGACATCGTTGAGGCCGCTACTTTCACCGACTGGACGCGCTCCCGACAAACAAAGTTTGATGCCGTTGTACTGCGCTGGATTATGTGAAGCAGTAAACATTGCTCCAGGAGCATCCAACTTGCCAGCTGCGAAATATAAGAGGTCCGTTGAAGCCAAGCCAATGTCAATGACATCGATACCTTGTTCCATCAGACCGCGGGAAAATGCTTCAGCCAATTCTGGTCCAGTGGGCCGCATATCTCGCCCGACGATCACCACTTGTGCTTTCGTGAATTGAGCAAATCCGATTCCTAAGGCGTAGGCCACGTCAACATCAAGTTGATCGGGAACCGTGCCCCGGATGTCATAGGCCTTTACAATCTGATCAAGAGCCGAGGGGGAAGCCATGCGAGACAGAACCCTATCGGTGGACTACTCAGGCTGGCGAGGACTTAGAGACGTCGCTCGGCACAGTCACCTCTGTGGGACCCTGCGGCTCAGCCCCAATTCCCCCTGCTACCTGCCCCTTTGCACGTCGATCCTGGCGCCACATGAGAAGCACAGCAAGGATTCCTAATGCCGATAAGAGATAGGCAAGGCGGTCAATAAGACTCGGCTTGAAGTTCATTGAAACCTCTTGCGAGGTTGGAATGACGACCATCATGTTTGGCGCTACGCGATACGGACCGTCTGCACCACTGACCTCCCAGTTAGGGAAATAACTCACTCGCACAAGAATCGGAACACCGATTTTATCGACCGAGAAGGACACCGATTCTTCACCGATGACGACATCTGAAACGACAGCAGGAGAAATACTGAGAGGTTCTATGGCTGGCGTCGGCCTCACAACGTCCACCTTGCGCGAATCGGATCCAGGTTCGCCTTCTCGACGCTCGAGGTCAATGACGGCTTGCACTCTTTGCCATTCGTCTGGACCATCATCGGCTGGTACGGCGGTCCATTCAGATGGATTTTGCAACCAACTTGTTCCAACTTCTAACCAACGTTCTCGTTGGTCCCCCGAACGCCCGGTGACAACAACGGGTTGCACCATCAGCGGCGTCACAATCTCTGATCCCGCAACGGCATAAATATGCCATGGGCCAGACTGCACAATCGCGCTTAAGCCACCACCACTGGCCACGTTCTCTTCAGCCTTAGCGATGGCCTCGGGAGTCACCGCCATGTAGTAATTCACACCGATGGCCTGCAAATACGAAACACCGACAGCTGGGTTGTTATTGACATACCGCAACTCGCGCACAGGGTTAGAACTTTGCTGAGACATCGCCCCTGCAGCCAGAAAGTGATACGGCGTGGTCCCTGAAGCTTCGAAGAACAAACCTTCACTTGAACCGATACACCCATCCGTCCAAAAGGGCAACAGCATCAGAGCCATTGTCGTTCCGTATTTGTCGTTACCGCTGAAGTTCTCCCACAGTGCTCGACCACAGCCACGAGTTTCGCCAATGTCCTTCATCGCTTGCACCACGTTGTAGTACTCGCCGTAGGAAGAGCGGCCTTCGTAGCCCGAGAAGTTCCAGCGAGCCCAACCATCAACGAACCCCTTGCTGGCTGCAGGACCTTCAAAGGGGCCCCATGTGTACTCCGCACCTTTGCCTTCGTCAATGACATTGCCAAACGGTAGGACTTGGAAACGAAATCCAAGCACTAGCAGAGTCAGAACCGATGCGACAATGGCCGTGATCGTGCGTGCCCGAAACTGTTCGGCCTTAACCGATTTATTCTCTTTGAAAACTTTTCCTTGAAGTTGACTGCGTTGGTACTGACTTAGTCTCAGCAGCATTGAGACCAGTTCAATAATGCCCACGGCGGCCAATAGATAGCGGCACATATTGAACATCGGT
>SHUW01000056.1 GCA_009694465.1 Ilumatobacteraceae bacterium | reverse complement strand
CCAGCATTGAAATATCCAACGGCTCGTGCCGCTAGAACAGCAGCAGCACCCATGGCTTCTTCAACACCTTCGCCCATTGCGATCGCTGGTGCTTCCTCAACTAATTTCTGGTGACGACGCTGTGCTGAACAGTCACGTGTCGAAACCCACACATAATTTCCGTGTTGATCTCCAACTAACTGAACCTCAACATGGCGCGGCCATGTGAGATATTTCTCAACATAAATCTCATCGCGACCGAAGAATGCTTTGGCTTCGCGCTGAGCGCTATCCATTGCCTCCTGCACGGTTTCGGCATTGTGCACAACTTTCATACCGCGACCACCGCCACCGAATGCAGCTTTGATGGCAATTGGGTAACCAGCCGTTGCCGCAAACTCCGTGATCTCTTGTGCAGTTGTGACGAAATCTGTGGTTCCAGGAACGATCGGGCAACCACCGCGCAACGCGGCGCGTCGACTAGAAACCTTGTCTCCCATTTCACGAATGGCATCACCAGGAGGTCCGATGAAGGCCACACCCATGTTGGTGATCGCGTCGGCGAAGTCGGCGTTCTCGCTGAAGAATCCGTAACCCGGATGAACTCCGTCGGCGCCACTTTTGCGAATGGCGTCAAGGATGGCCTCGGTGTTGAGGTAACTTTCAGCCGCTGTTTGACCACCTAATGCGTAGGCCTCGTCGGCGAGTCGGACATGCAGTGCATTGCGATCCAATTCGGAATACACCGCCACGGTGGCGATCCCCATCTCGCGGGCGGCACGAATAACGCGCACTGCGATCTCGCCACGGTTGGCTATCAGGATCTTTGTTAACGGTTTAGTAGACACAAGTTACAATGTTGGTCTGATGGAGACCCAAAATGCGACCTCAAATGACGAGAACTTGCCAGGATCTCCATTTCTTGGGAAAAAAATCGGGAATTTCTCCGATTCTTGGACCGTTCGCTGGATTTCGACGACTGGGAGCACCAATGATGACCTCGTTGCAGCCGGTCGCAACGGTGCCGCTGATCGCCTTGTGCTGGTGGCTGACCATCAATCAGCAGGTCGCGGTCGCCTTGACCGCACTTGGGAGGCTCCCCATGGAGCGAATCTCTTAGTCAGTTTGTTGTTTCGCTCTGTCCCTCAGTTTCCCCACGCGCTGACCCATGCAGTGGCTTTGGCAGCGCAGTCGGCCTGCCTCGAGGTGATGCTCAAAGCCGGTGCTGAAGTTGTCGTGGAATTGAAATGGCCCAATGATCTATTGGCCGATGGTCGAAAATTGGCGGGCATCTTGTCCGCTGCTGGTCCGTTGGGTACAACGGTGACCAGTTCTGGTGAGTCGCTCTCAACACCACAATTCGTGGTTGTTGGACTCGGGCTTAATGTTGCTTGGGCGCCCCATGAAGCTGCCTGCCTGTCGGAGTTTTGTGACAACGCAGATGTTGATCGAGATGCTGTCCTCGAATTGTTATTGAAAGAGATGGATGTGTTGCTGGCGCTCGACCCGACGCAGTTGCATGAGCGCTACCGTGCCAATTTGTCAACGTTGCAACGAGATATCCGAGTTGAACTCCCACAGAATAAGTATCTCGAAGGTCGCGCAGTTGATGTGGACGTGGATGGTCGTCTAGTGGTTGAGGATTCGCAAGGTGTGAGAAGTTCACTCGATATCGGTGACATAGTGCATCTTCGTTAGGTTTTCTTGGCTTGCTTTTATTGATTGACCATACGCAGCGCGGCGAATCTAATAGTTTCTAAGCATGTCTTTGTCAAAGTTGCTAGCTCGTAGTGGACGCAATATTTTCACGAGCATCAACACCGTCACTATTGGCTTGTTCTTCGTCCTAATTTCTGCAGTTGGGCTAGTTGTGGCAACCCGGCAGCAAGAGGCAAATGTTCATCGGGCCAATGAACTGAATGGGATTCTCGCCGATAAAGAGGGTCCATTTGTGAATTATCTACTTGTGGGTAGCGATAGCCGCGCAGGTATTGATGCAGATGAGTTGAAGACCGAACACTTTGGAACGATTGAGGGTCAACGAAGTGACACGGTGATGATTTTGCATGTTGACAACGTTCTTGACACGGTCTCCATTCTCTCTGTGCCTCGCGACCTTTGGTTGGAGATTCCAGATCACGGAAAAAATCGTTTGAACGCTGCGTACTCGTACGGAGCCGACGTCCTGGTGAGAACGATTCAAGAGAGTTTAGGTATTCCGTTAAACCATTATCTAGAAATTGACTTTGTTTCATTCAAGGAAATTGTTGCCGCGCTGGGGGGTGTGGATATCTGTTTTGAATATCCCACGCGTGACTACAAGACGAAACTTGATGTTCCAACTGCTGGTTGCTACACCCTTGATAAATCTCAAGCGTTGGCGTATGCGCGGAGTCGTTATTTCGAAGTTTTCAAAGATGGTCAATGGCAAATTGATGGTCGTGCTGATCTTGGTCGTATTGAAAGACAACAGATTTTCTTAACATCTGCGGTGACAAAAGCAATTGAGCAGACAACATCCAACCCACTACGGACAAGCGAATTGGTGAACGCTGCCATCAATTCGCTCACTGTTGATTCGTCACTCAATATTCTAGAAACAGCCAACTTCTTACGACCGTTAGCGTCAGGTGGCATGCAGCGGTTCAAGTTAGCCGTATTGCCTGAAACCATTGACGACAAGGCTGTGCTAGTGCTCGGCGTTGAGGCTACGGAGGTCCTAGATTATTTTGCTGGAGTGAGCGGCCCACCCATAAAGTAACAATAGGTTCGGGACGGACTCGGTAAGATATGGCTCGGAAAGCCAGCATGGTTGACTATCGAGACGGGGACACATGAAAGCACTGATTTTGGCTGGGGGTGCTGGAACCCGTCTCCGACCGATCACTCATACCAGCGCCAAACAATTGGTGCCAGTAGCTAATAAGCCGATCCTGTTTTACGGCATCGAAGCCATGGTCGCGGCGGGTATCACCGATATCGGAGTGATCGTTGGCGACACCCGTATCGAAGTCATGGGCGCTTTAGGTGATGGCTCTCAATTCGGGGCCCGATTCACTTTCATTCCGCAAGACGAGCCACTCGGCCTCGCTCACTGTGTTCTCATCGCCTCGGATTTTCTTGGCGATGATGATTTCGTGATGTATCTCGGGGACAATCTCCTGGAACAGGATTTGGGTGCTTTCGTCCACGCATTTGAAGCGGCACGTCTCACGAGCAACCCGCCGACGGCACAGATTTTGTTGAAGAAAGTTCCTGATCCACATCGCTTCGGTATTGCCGAACTTGATGCTGCTGGCAACGTCATTCGTCTCATTGAAAAACCTACTGACCCACCGACGGATCTGGCATTAGTTGGGGTGTATCTATTTGATCGCACAATCAACGAGGCTGTGAGAGCTATCGCGCCATCACCACGTGGGGAACTTGAGATCACGGATGCCATTCAATGGCTTGTTGATCAAGGCAAAATAGTGCGCCAAGAATTGCTGACTGGTTGGTGGATTGACACCGGCAAGTTGACACCGCTGCTTGAAGCCAATCGTCTGCTTCTTGAGGTCATTACACCACGTATTGATGGCGACGTTGACGATTTGTCCACTCTTGATGGGCGAATAGTTGTTGAAGCAGGAGCCATTGTGCGAAACTCAATTCTCCGCGGACCGCTCGTCATTGGCAAGAACGCACGAATTATTGACAGTTTCATTGGACCTTTTACTGCTATCGGTGATGGTTGTGAGGTCGTGAATAGTGAAATTGAGCACTCGGTGATCATGCAAAGTAGTCGCATCATTGACATCAAGCGGCTCGAAGACAGCTTGATCGGGCGCGAGGCAGAGGTCATTCGTTCTCAAAAGAGACCGCGCGCCTTGCGCTTGATGATTGGCGATCATTGCCAGATTGACACGGAGTAAACAATGTCCAAAGTATCTGCGAGCGACAAAATTGACGGTGTCTTTATCGTTGAACCAACAATTCATGGCGATCAGCGCGGCCTGTTTATTGAGACCTATCGCCGCGAGTGGTTCCCTAATGGGCGCGAGATGATTCAAGGAAATCGTTCCAATAAGCAGGTTGGAGCGCTTGTCGGTTTGCATTATCACATGCATCAATCAGATTATTGGTACACGCCAGTAGGCACGATTCGCGTAGTGCTTCATGATTTGCGCGAAGGTGGCCCTACCGACGGTGCAACACAAATGATTGAGATCAGCGGCGAAAACCATAAAGGCGTGTACATCCCACCGGGTGTAGCCCACGGTTTCTCGGCTCTCACAGAGGTGGTCATGACTTATCTCGTTGATGGCTATTACAACCCTGCTGATGAACTAGGCGTGGCGTGGAATGATCCAGCCATTGGTGCTGATTGGGGAGTGACTGATCCAATCATGAGTGGACGCGATCGCACAAACCCAATGCGCTGTGATCTTGCGATCGGTCGGCGTCCCTATTGGCCAATGAGGACATGAGTTGAAACTGTTTGTCACGGGCGCAGCAGGATTCATCGGATCAAATTATGTGCGTTGGTTGCTATCTAATAGCGATGATTCGGTGACCATTTTTGACAAATTGACCTATGCCGGCAATCTTGAAAGCATCCGTGATGTAGTGGATGGCAAACGTTGCATATTTGTGCAGGGTGATATTTGTGATGCTGATGAAGTATTGGCTGCCATGAAAGGCCACGACCAAGTCGTGCACTTCGCTGCTGAAAGTCATGTTGACCGTTCAATTGTTGATCCCTATGCATTTGTGCGGACCAATGCTTACGGCACCAACGTCATGTGCGATGTAGCCCGACAAGTTGAGGTACAACGTTTTCTACACATCTCAACTGATGAGGTCTATGGCAGCATCGACGAAGGTTCATTCAGCGAAACAGATATTTTGTGTCCACGTTCGCCTTATTCGGCATCCAAAGCCTCGAGCGATCTCATTGCTTTGTCGTATGTAACAACCTATGGTCTGCCTGTCATTGTGACCCGCTGTTCAAATAACTTCGGCCCGTACCAGTTTCCTGAAAAATTGATTCCGTTGTTCACGACAAACTTGTTAGACGGTAAAAAAGTTCCGCTCTATGGTGATGGCGGCAATATTCGTGACTGGATCCATGTAGAGGATCACAACATTGCTGCTCACCTCGTCTTACAAAAAGGTGAAGTGGGTCAGGTGTACAACATCGGGGCGCACAATGAAATCACCAATCGCGAAATTACATATCGGCTACTAGCGCTCTGTGATCGTGATGAGAGTTCGATCACGCCCGTCGCTGATCGCTTAGGACATGATCGCCGGTATTCAGTGCACATCGACAAGTTGAGCGCTCTTGGCTGGACGTTAAGTCGCACCTTTGAAGATTCACTTGCTGAAACTGTGGAGTGGTATCGCGACAACCGAGCCTGGTGGGAGCCCCTGAAGGCTCGTGCTGGTCTGTGAATAGCGAGACATTATGAAGATTTTGGTGACCGGCGCCAAAGGTCAACTTGGTCGGGATCTGATGGGGGTGATTACTGCTGGTGGTGACGATGCATTCGGCATTGATATTGACACAGTTGACATCACCAGTCGTGAAGCAGTCCATGATGTTTTTGCTGGTGAGCGTCCAGACGCTGTCATCAACTGTGCGGCATTTACCGCAGTTGATGCCTGTGAAAGTAATGTCGAGACAGCAATGTTGGTCAATGGCACGGCAGTCCGTTGGGTTGCTGAAGCAAGTGACGCGATCGGTGCTCATTTCGTGCATATCAGCACCGATTATGTATTTGATGGAACCAAGATCGGCCCCTATGTGGAGACTGATGTACCTAATCCGCAGAGTGTCTATGGGCGAACGAAGTTAGTTGGCGAGCAAGAGGCGATGGCACTTGAGAGCGGCGTGGCAGTCGTGCGCACATCATGGGTGTGTGGTTTGTACGGCAACAACATGGTCAAGACAGTGCACAAGTTGGCTCAAGAACGCGATTCACTATCGTTTGTTGATGATCAGTTCGGTCATCCGACATTTACTTCTGATCTAGCACCGTTGTTGTATCGCCTTGCGCTTGATCGTCGCTCAGGGTTGTTTCACGGCACTAATCAGGGGGCCGTCAGTTGGTATGGATTTGTGCAGGAGATAGTGCGACTGATGGGCAAAGACCCAGCCATGGTTCTCCCAATCAGTACCGCCGAACTGCAACCACCTCGTCCTGCTCGGCGTCCAGCAAACAGCGTGTTGGACAATAAGGCTTTGCGTGATGCTGGATATCAAGCCACGCGAGATTTCCGTGAACCACTTGCCGAACTACTCAAACTTCTGTGACGTATTCGCTTGAAATGGGCAACCGTGGTGCCGACGAGTGGCTTATTCGAGCAATGTATTGCGGGCATCTTCGCTCATAAATTGGTAGGGACCAACGGCGAACATCATCACACTCTAGGCTCGCTTTATGACTGAGATCATGTTTGATGGTGCGCCACTGAAACTCACAGAGTGGACAAGCTGTGGTGGTTGTGCCGCCAAGTGGGGTAAGGACTTGTTGGCTGGACTCGTGGATGAATTGCCAGTCTCTATCGACCCCGCTTTGTTGATTGGTTTGGCTCCCTTTGATGATGCAGCGGTGTACAAAGTGACCGATGAGATCGCCCTAGTAAGCACGACGGACTTTTTCCCACCCCTCGTTGATGACCCTTCAGACTTTGGAGCGATCGCTGCTGCAAATGCGTGCAGTGATGTGTATGCCATGGGTGGGAAAGTTTTGATGGCCGTGAACGTGGCAGCCTTTCCCGAGAATTTTCCACGTCAAGCCATCGTCGAAATTTTTGCGGCTGCTGCCGAGGTGATGGTGCAAGCGGGTGGGTCGGTTGCAGGTGGACATACGATCCGTAACCCTGAACCAATTTTTGGTCTGGCTGTGCAGGGCACGGTTCATCCTGATCGTATTTTTACTAAGGGTGGTGCGCAAGACGGCGATGTTCTACTGCTATCCAAACCACTCGGAACCGGCATTGCTTTAGCTGGGGGCAGCGACTCAGAAAAAGCAGCAGCGATTGTTGGTATGCGACAATTAAATCGCGATGCAAGCGAGCGTTTACAGGCTGTTGATGGGGTGCACGGCGTGACCGATGTGACTGGCTTCGCCTTGGCGGGCCATGGCTGGGAAATGGCTGAGCGTTCGGGATGCCAGTTCGAAATAAACACTGCGTTATTGCCTTTGTATCCCGGTGTCCTCGCGGCGGCGCAACGTGGCGTGCGCACAGGGGGAGACGCGCGTAACCGTACCGCCGTCGGGTCGCACATTTCTTTGGCCCCAGGTGTGGACGCGGCATTTGACACAGTGGCTTTTGATCCTCAAACATCGGGCGGTTTATTGGCTGCTGTTGACCCGCAAGCAGTCCCACTGCTCACTGTTGCAGGTTCGCCATTTGTCGTTATCGGTCGAGTCATCGCTGGCAATGTGGGGTTGCATTTCATCTGATGGCCGCTCGCTCTGCAGCACTTGTCCCGACGCGCGATCTTGAGCGCTCCTTGCATCAGCAAGGGCATCAAGTGATTGTCGGCATTGATGAGGTGGGTAAGGGCTCGTGGGCTGGACCGTTGGCGGTCGGCGCAGCGGTTTTGCCACTCACAGGGGATCTTGCTGGCGTACGGGATTCCAAAGCAATCACTGAGAAATCGCGCGAGGCGATGTTTGAAACCGTGGGCAACTGGTGCACCTCATGGGCTGTGGGCTACGCCTCACATCTTGAATGTGACGCACTTGGAATGGCGGACGCGCAACGACTTGCCACCAAACGCGCGCTCGCGCAGTTGACCGTTGTTCCCGATGCCGCAGTAGTTGATGGCAGTTGGGATTTTGTGACACCGTTGATTCCCAAAGTAGTGATGCAAGTGAAGGGCGATACGTCGGTGCTATCAATTGCCGCAGCATCAATCTTGGCCAAGGTCACGCGTGATCGTCTGATGCGTCAGTTGGCCGTTGATTACCCACTGTGGAGTCTTGATACCAATAAGGGGTACCCATGTCATTGGCATCGCACAGCGCTGCAGGGATACGGGCCGTCGGCAATTCATCGTCGCAGTTGGGCGTTCATGGATAATTTTGTGCCGTGGTCGGGTGTGCCGCGGATTGACCGCTTTGATGCCCCGACGCTTTTCTGAGGGCGACTATTTGCGCAGTTCGTTGAACGGACTCTTGCTGTCGATACCTGGGTCTTTCGGCATTCCTAAAACTCGTTCAGCCACGATATTGCGCATCACTTCATCTGAGCCACCAGCGATACGTCCACCGGGAGTTCCAAGAATCAGTTGGTTCCATGCGTATGTTCCCCACTCGCCACTATCAGCAATGAGTTTGGGTCCAAGCACCATCGACACAAAGTCGCCCATGCGCATCATGTTCGCGGTTCCTGCCAACTTGGCCATACTCATTTCTGGACCAGGCATTTGACCAGATTTGATTTTATCCATGGCGCGCTGGTTGTTGAACCCAGCGACTTTGTTGTGAATGATCAAATCAGCTAATGCGTCACGCACCACTGGGTCTTTTTCGAGTCCATAATATTTGACCATTTCGATGACACGTGTGAACATTCCACCGCCACCGCTACCAGCTCCGATGGCGGCGCGCTCATTCATCAATGTGGTGAGTGCAACATTCCATCCGTTGTTGATATCACCGAGACGGTGATCATCGCGCACGCGCACTTCACTAAAGAACACTTCGTTGAAACTTGCGCCACCAGTCATCTGCCGTAGTGGGCGAATTTCCACACCAGGCGCACGCATATCCACAATGAAACCAGTGAGTCCTTTGTGCTTGGGCATGTCGAAGTCAGTACGGGCGATGATCTCACCGATATCGCTGTAGTGCGCGCCACTCGTCCAAACCTTTTGACCAGTGATGACCCACTCTTCGCCGTCGCGCTCGGCCTTGGTGCTGAGACTCGCAAGATCGCTACCTGCTCCAGGCTCACTGAATAGTTGGCAACCTACGATTTCGCCGCGGTACATTTTGCGGACGTAAGTTTCGCGAGCAATGTCGGATCCGTGCGCCACGATTGTTGGAGCAACCATTCCAAGTCCGATGGTGAAACAAGATTGGTTGGGGATTTCGTAGTTGGCTTCAAGAGACTCGTAGATCTTCGAGTAAGCAGCGGTAAGTCCGCGACCACCGTATTGCTCGGGCCCAAAGATGTATCCGAAACCAGCATCAAACTTTTTCTGTCGCCACGCACAGGCCAAGGCGACATCTTGTGTTTCGCTTTTGCGATCCTTTTCCTCAAACATGGAGACTTTGTCGGCACCCTCGCCCCAGACGAATTTCTTTTCGGCTTCTTTGCGGGGGGCGTTGGCCTCTAGAAAGGCGAGGGCGTCGGCGTGGAATTGTTCAACTGTTGGTTGTGACATGGCGGTCCTTTGTGACGAAGGGAAAATAAGACAGTGCTGTGACCGTACCTTGCGCGAACTAAGGTTGTCATATGGGCCAACCTGTCATCGTTGTCGAAAAGCCAAGTAGTCGTCCTGGGCTGGTCCGATTTGAGACCAACCGCACCCTGTCGGGAAGCGGTCACGAGCGTTTTTTGGCTTCTGACACGACGGCTCACGCTGTCTCGGCGGTGACCCCATCGGCCGAACTAGCTCGGCGTTTGTTCGCCACGGGCCAGGTGGATGGCGTGCATGTGTACCAGAACATGATCACTGTTGACCTCGCCACGGGCAGTAACTCAGCCGGCCTGGGCGACATCGTTCGCGACCTCCACCAGTACTGGAAGCCAGGCATGGTTCCCCCGACTTTGGAAGAATTAGTAGGTCCCGAAGAGGCATCGGCCCCCGCCACAACCGAGTCCACAGGCGACGGAGTGGTCGTTGACAGTCGTGTCCCGGCGCACTTGATTGAGCGCAGTCGCCTGGCTCGCGAAAAGTGGACTTCTCGCTAAATCACCCTCGCTAGGGAGGCGCCACCTGGCCCCCAGCAGAGATTTTGCAACCTATTCAGGAGATTGTTTCGGGCAAAGTCACGCACTCGTTCGATCAGTCTCTTAGCGTGTGAGGGTGGAGTCGCCTGATCTAACCCTTCGTGAGGCTGCCGAAGAACTCGGTGTTGTGTACATGACGACCTTTCGTTATGTGACAAACGGTCAACTT
>SHUW01000055.1 GCA_009694465.1 Ilumatobacteraceae bacterium | reverse complement strand
GAGATTGTTTCGGGCAAAGTCACGCACTCGTTCGATCAGTCTCTTAGCGTGTGAGGGTGGAGTCGCCTGATCTAACCCTTCGTGAGGCTGCCGAAGAACTCGGTGTTGTGTACATGACGACCTTTCGTTATGTGACAAACGGTCAACTTTTGGCGACCAAGGTAGGTGGCACATGGCGTGTCACTCGTCACGATCTTGATGAGTTCATTAGTTCAGTAGCGGAACGTAAAAACCGCCGGCATGAATTGCCCGATGCGCGCCGCACAGGGAACTATGTGGTTGAACTTGAACGCTGTTTATCCAACGGCGACTCTGCGGGAGCGTGGATGGTTCTTGGTCGATCAATGAACTCGGGAGCGTCAGTTGAACATGTTCTCCTAGAGATTGTCGTGCCGGTGATGAGAACGATTGGAACAAGATGGGCTGACGGTGAAATTGATATCGCCATCGAACATCAGGCCAGCGCGATTATGGTCAAACTCGTCGGGCGGTTGAGCGAACGTGCTGTACGTGTAGGCCGCCATCGTGGTTCGGTTCTGATCGGCGGACCCACAGGAGAACGTCACGCTCTCGTTCTTTCAATTTTGAGTTGTCTGCTGAGTTTGCAAGGCTGGGATGTGCTTGACCTTGGGCCAGATACCCCAGCGAGTGCCTTCGTGCACGCTGCTCAGCGGATGGACAGACTGGTGGCGATTGGGGTCAGCGTGACTTCATCTGAATCATTCCCCGAGGTTGTGAAGACTTTGAGCGTCTTGCGGGAGAAAATTGGTCAAGATGTGCCAGTGATTCTCGGTGGCGGGGCGATACGGGACGCCGAGCATGCTCACAAGTTAGGAGCTGACTATTTCGCCGTGGGCTCTAGCGGCTTTATTGACTTCTTGGACGGACTAAGAAGAAAGTCCGCCTAGAAACTACCGAACACCTGTTCGCTATAGTCGTCGTCATGACTGTTGGCGTCGCTCATTCAAAATCTGGTTCCCTCTCCCCGCAGGCACTCTCCGCCCTCTTGGCTTCACAGATTCCTGGGGCACATCTGGTGATGGCGCATGAACGTTTGCTGCCGGTACATCCCGTACTCGCTCCGTTATTTGGCGTTTCATCTGACGATCCTCTTCCACTCGGGCTGGTGCGAGGGCACACACTTGCCTGCACTGGTTCAGCCGCCATGTCAAGTGCTCTAGCGGTGTTGGTGGCCCCGACACAATCTGGTTCATGGGCCGGAGTAGTCGGTCTGCCGTCAGTTGGTGTTTTAGCCGCCGCCGATCTTGGTGTCGCTCTTGAACGCACGATATTTGTCAGCGACCCCACGGGAACACGCAATCATGGTGAACAACGACCCGATGTGGCAGCAGTCCTCTCGGCTCTCGTCGATGGTGTTGATGTGCTTCTTTTAGCACAACGTTTAGTTACATCATTGCCGTTGTCTTTGATGAGACGCGTACAAACACGCGTACAAACACGCGGCGGCATCCTCGTGATCATTGGAGACCCTGCTCCGTTGTCAGTGGACATACGACTCAACGCGACAACCGTTGAATGGCAAGGTGTTGGCACAGGTCATGGTCACTTGCAACGCCGACGAGTTGTGTTGCAACTTGATGGTCGCAGACGCGCCCGCACGACCGAACACGAGGTTTGGCTCCCTGATGCCCAAGGTCAGTTATCGGCAGTTGTTCAACAATCCGAAAAGTTCGCTGTTGCAGAACAAGTCGGTGTTGTTGTGCCGTTGCGTCGTACTGGATAGCTATGTCATCTCCACAACAACCGCCGCGTTGCGCGGTCTTACACAGTCCCGCTTGGCCTCTCATTGCAGCCATAGTTCACAACCCGCAGACATATGCCCCATCACAACCATTGGCAGTCTTTGATGCGCAACGAGTGTCTTGTTGTTCACCCGCTGCCTGGGGCGAAGGTGTTCGTTTAGGTCAGCGCCGACGCCAAGCCCAAGGAGCCTGCCCGCATGTGGTGATCGTCCCCCATGATCCCGAAAGAGATGCCCGATTATTTGAGCCAGTAGTGCGTTCGGTCGGCACTTTGGTGCCGTTGATTGATGTAGCAACACCAGGATCATTGCTACTGGCCACGCGGGGCCCATCGCGATATGTCGGAGGTGATGATGCACTGGCCATTCGTCTGATTGCTCTGGCGACCGCTGGGGTGAAGGCCTTGAGCGAGTCTCTTGATATTGAGGCAGTGCTGTCAGCAGGTGGTGGTATGGGGGTCGGTATCGCCGATGGTCGAATAGCAGCCACGCTGGCCGCTCGTTCAGCGGCTCATCGGGGGACACCGATCGTGATCCCGGCAGGATCATCAGCCACGGCAGAATTCTTGGCTCCCTACGCAGTCAAAGTCTTGGTCTCAGTTGCTGGTTGTCCACCACAGTTGATTGATTTGTTGGAACGTCTTGGATTGCGTCAATTGGGTGATATCGCCGCCTTGTCACCGACACATCTTGTTGATCGTTTTGGATCCATCGGTTTGGTTTTGCATCGTTTGGCCAGTGGCACCGATGACACACCACCGGCAACCGTTCCGCCACCAGTCGATCTTTCCATCACGCGAGTTTTTGATGACCCAATTTTGCAACTCGACATGCTCGTTTTCGCCGCTAAATCTCTGACTGATGAACTCGGAACATATTTTCATGAGCGCGGCCAAATATGCACACGGATGCGCATTGAAGCCGACAGTGAACACGGCGAGACATCACACCGAGTGTGGTATCGCTCGCAGGGTATGCACTCGTCAATGATGTTGGATCGAGTGCGTTGGCAACTTGATGGTTGGATCAATGGCGCCGACCCACCATCGGCAGGCATCACGATGTTGCGCATCACGCCAACTGAGATCAGATCTGATGCTGGTACTCAAGAAGGCTTTTGGGGAGGGCGATCGCAAGCCGATGAAACTGCAGCGCGGGCGATCACCCGCGTGATTGGTTTTTTGGGTCCTCAGGGAGTCACTGTTGCGTCCTGGAATGGAGGTCGTGATCCGCGACAGGTTTACGACATGATTTCTGTGGCTGATTTGGGTTCAACTGCTGCTGCGGGGGAGCAACTCTTATTGCGCCCTCAAGATGATTCCTCGGCTGATCCCAATCTTTGGCCAGGCTCACTTCCTGCTCCTGCTCCAGCAGTCGTATTCCACGAAGCATTATCTGTTGCAGTCATAGATCAACGAGGTCACTCAGTCTCAGTAAGTGGACGCGGGCTCGTTAGCGCGCCCCCAGCAACGTTGACTCTCAAGGGGGCCAATCATGAGGTTGTGGCTTGGGCGGGACCGTGGCCCGTTGAAGAAAGATGGTGGGATGAGCGATCGCGTCGTGTCGCCCGATTTCAACTCGTCGTCCAAGTTCCTGATGGGCAACGGGCTTATCTTGTTGAAGTGTTCGCGGGAAATTGGTGGCTAACTGCTGAGTACGCCTAGCGATCTATTTTGCATCTGAAGCGTGCGCGATGAGGCCAGATCATGGACTGCTAATTGCAATAAGTCATCGGTGAGACGAAATCCGATACCGCGCACAGTATGCATAAAACGCAACTCGGGGGCTCGCTCATTGAGTTTGCGGCGGAGATTTGAGAGGTGTACGTCAACAATGTGAGTGTCACCGACCCAAGTTGGTCCCCAGACCGTTTTCACAAGTTCGTCGCGACTGCATACCTCCAGCGGGCGCCGGCACAGTTGGGCAAATAAGTCAAACTCCAGTCGAGTGCTGGCGATGGGGAAGTGGTTGACCGTCATTTCGCGACGAGCTAAATCAATGATCAAGGGACCGAAATATAAATGTGTCGCTTCATTCAATGAAAGAGTTGGATGGAGAAATTCGCGTGAGCGTCTCATCAACACCTGACACCGCACTGCTACTTCTTCAGAAGCGACACCCGTGGGTAACGCTTCATCGGCTCCATGCCGCAAAATGGCAATGCGCTCGGCATGAGTGTTGGCGCCGATAACGATGACATAGATTTCGTTGCAGCGTCGCACTTGGAGCATCAAGGCACTGACCACAGGAAAAAGATCGATGGCATCACTGATCATGAGCAGGGGACGGAATGAGTGGAGTAAAACTTCGCTCACAGCATGATCATCTGTTGCGCGCACTGTGTAGCCAATGCGCTGCAGGGCAGCCTCGACCAAGCGCCGATCGGGGGTATGGCGCAGAGTCACCAGCGCTCGGGGCATCCCAACAAAAGTCATCATAAGTCTCGTTTCTTCGGTGGAGCGACCAAAACATGGGCGCTGATTGCTGTTATTCGTTCCGAGGTGGGAGTAAGCAATCCATCGCATCTTTCTGCAGATTTTTTTGGTGAAACGAGAAACTTATGGATACCTTGACGAAAGCTGGGTAGAAACTGGGGACTCGCTCGCAAATGGAACCACTCATAGGCCCCTAGTCATGCTTGACTAGATGTACTGAGACCACTATCAGAAATAGATTTATGTCCACATCCGATAATCCCAACTTGGCAGATCTTCAGCCCGAAACCTTGGCTGTCCGTGGCGGTCGCCCGGATGGTCAATTGTCATTGGCCCCTGTTCTGTGGGCTTCAACAACGTACGAGATGGGAACCCTTGAAGAAGGGCGCGAGTTGGCCCACTCGACGCAGGCCAAAAAGTTCTACAGTCGCCATGGAAACCCAACGGTCAACGCCTTTGAAAGCGCTGTCGCTGAACTTGAAGGTGCGCAAGCAGCTAGGGCGTATGCATCTGGCATGGGTGCCATTGCAGGAATTGTTTTAGGCCTGTGTTCCAAAGGTGATCACATCGTGGCGCAAAAACAGTTGTACGGCGGCACCATGCAACTACTCGCAGGAGTTTGTCCGCGATTTGGTATTGATGTCACATTTGTTGATGGGACTGCCCCTGGCGCATTTAGCGAAGCCATCATTCCCGGGCGCACGATGTTGGTATTCGCAGAAACACCGGCGAATCCATTACTTGATCTCGTTGACTTAGATGAACTCGGTGCCATCGCCGGTCCGATCACCGTTGTTGATGCCACGTTGGCAACGCCACTTGGAGTGCGTCCGCTTGATTACGGCGTGAACTTGGTTGTGCATTCGGCGACCAAGGCCATGGCTGGCCACAACGATGCCACTTTGGGCGTCGTTTCCGGTGAACGAGATCTGATTGATGCTCTCTGGGGCTTCGCCGTTTTACAAGGTGCTTGCGCCTCACCCTTCGACGCCCTGAACGGTCTGCGCGGTCTGCGCACATTGGCCCCGCGGTTGCGCCAACAAGGAGCGACGGCAGTCGCCGTTGGTCGGGCTCTTGAATCTCACCCTGCAGTGAATTGGGTGCGTCATCCCGGCCTTGAATCTCACCCGCAATTCGCCCTAGGTCAGCGTCAATACCGGATGCATGGCGGTGTTCTTTCGTTTGATCTCGCAGGAGGTGTAGAGGCTGGGTCCACATTCGTAAGCGCGGTGAAACTTTGTCGCCCAGCGACTTCCTTGGGCGGCCCCGAGACACTGGTGACCCATCCAGCGTCAACGACACACGCTGGAATGACCTCAGAAGAAATGTCAGACTGCGGAATCACGGGCGGAACCGTTCGTCTGAGTTGCGGGCTCGAACATGTCGATGACATCCTTACCGACATTTTGCAGGCTTTGTAGCAGGTTTTTACCTTCTTGACGCTGTGAGTGAAAAGAGTTGCGACTAAGTTTGGTGTATGAAAAGAAAAGTTCAGCCCGAAACAATTTTTAAGATTGCCCTGATTTTGGCTGCAGCAGCCAGTTTTGTGTTCAGCATCAGCCTGTACTTCAGCGCTGAAGAAACTGACATCGCTGGGCGCCTCAATGGCGTCTACGTGGGCATCTGGGTGCCATCAATTTTGGCGCTCGGATCTTTTGTTGTTGGAGGAAAAAAGCAATCATGAATGAAACCACAGTATTCGTTTTTGGTGGAGCCGTGAGTCTGATTGTCGCTAGTGGATCATTTCTCTACGGCACGATTGCCCTACGTAAGTGGTACTCAAAGTCTGCCGAGTAGTTATTCCCAATTCCTAAACGATATATGGATCTTCCCGAGAGGGTTTGATGTCGTACATGGCAATAGCTTGCTGAACAATGTCGGGGCTCACCGCTCCAGATTGTGCGAGTGCTGCGAGAACAGCGACAACGATATTGGGCATGTCAATTTCAAAGTGGGAACGTAATGCGTGGCGCGTATCGCTACGTCCCATGCCATCAGTTCCGAGTGCTGTAAAGGATCGTCCTGGTATGAAACGGGCAATCTGTTCAGGGACAATTTTCATAAAGTCGCTGACAGCGACGATCGGATCGCTACACCCGCTTAAGAGCGCTGTCACTCGCGCTACCTTGGGCAGTTGACTGGGGTGAAGGCGGTTCTGGCGTTCGACTGCTAAGGCGTCTTCGCGCAATGTCTTATACGACGTGGCGGACCACAGATCAACACCAACATTGAAGCGTGTCCGCAGTTCTTCGGCGGCAGCGATCGCAGCGCCTTGAGCCGAACCGCTGAACAAAATCGTGGAGCGGTGGTTGAGTTCGGGTCCACTTGGAGCGGCCAACCATTGATACAAACCAGAAACGATGTCGGCGTCTGTCACTCCTGCTGGACGCGGTGGCATCGGGTAATTCTCGTTGTACAACGTGAGGTAGTAGAAAACATCGGGATCAGTTTCGCCGTTGGGTCCCTGAGCGCCGCCGTACATACGACTCAAACCATGTTTGACGAGGGCTCCAACTTCATAGGCAAACGCTGGGTCATAGGACTGGCAGGCGGGCACGGTCGAAGCCAAAACCAAGCTATGTCCATCTTGATGTTGTAATCCTTCGCCCATCAAAGTGGTTCGACCAGCGGTTGCACCCAACAAGAATCCGCGTGTTCGCGCGTCGGCGGCTTGCCAAATCAAATCACCAACTCGCTGAAAACCAAACATCGAATAGAACGTGTAGAACGGCACCGTCGGCACACCGCGTGTGGCGTAAGACGTACCCGATGCAATGAAACTACTCATTGCACCGGCTTCAGTGATTCCCTCTTCCAGAATCTGCCCATCGGTTGCCTCTGCGTATGAGAGCAACATGTCGTGATCAACAGGTTCATACTTCTGACCCTGCGAGGCGTAGATTTTGAACTCTCGAAATAGTGAGTCCATACCGAATGTGCGGGCTTCGTCGGGAATAATCGGTACCACGCGCGAGCCAAACTTTTCGTCTCGCGCTAAATTTCGAAGCAGGCGGGTAAAACTCATCGTGGTACTGACTGCTTGCCCGCCAGACCCGGCATCAAATTCAGTGAAGACGCTGTCTGCTGGCAACTCAAGTGGTCGACGATCGCGAATGACTCGCTTGGGAAGCGAGCCACCCAATCCGCGACGACGTTCCATGAGGTACTGATATTCAATCGAACCTTCTCGTGGACGAAAATATGGAGGCATATCGCCTTGTAAGGCCGAGTCTGGTATTTCTTCGTTGAGGTGCAGGCGATCGCGCAATAAACGGATCTGTTCAGCATTCATTTTTTTGATTTGATGTGTTGCGTTACGGCCTTCAATATCGGGACCCAGTGTCCAACCCTTAACGGTCTTACACAAAATCGCTGTTGGGCGTCCACTCCCCAAGTTTTGTGCTGCAGCGCGATAAGCGGCGTATAACTTGCGGTAATCGTGACCACCGCGTGGCAAGGTGCTGAGTTCATCATCACTTAAGTGGGCCACCATTTGACGCAAACGCGGGTCAGGTCCGAAGAAGTTTTCGCGAATGTAGTTGCCACTCTCGATCGTGTATCGCTGAAATTCTCCATCAACGGTTGCGTTCATTTGATTCAGCAACACGCCGTCGTCGTCTTGAGCCAAAAGATTGTCCCACTTGGAACCCCAAATAACTTTGATGACATTCCATCCGGCACCGCGAAACACTGCTTCAAGTTCTTGAATGATTTTGCCGTTACCACGTACTGGTCCGTCAAGTCGTTGCAGGTTGCAGTTCACAACGAAGACCAAATTGTCTAGTTGTTCGCGCGCCGCCAGCGACAATGCTCCGAGAGTTTCTGGTTCGTCGGTTTCACCGTCTCCGAGGTACGCCCAAACTCGGCTAGTGCTGGTGTCGTCAATGTGGCGATTCATCAAATAGCGATTAAAACGGGCGTGGTAGATGGCGCTGATCGGTCCAAGTCCCATGCTCACCGTCGGAAACTCCCAAAATTCTGGCATCAGTCGTGGATGGGGGTAACTCGAAAGTCCTTGGCCGGGTCGAGCAAGTTCACGGCGGAAATGATCGAGATCATTTTCACTGAGACGACCCTCTAAAAATGCTCGCGCGTAAATTCCTGGGGCTGCATGACCTTGAAAATAAATGTGATCGCCGGCATTGCCGTCATCCTTGCCACGAAAGAAATGATTGAAACCAATCTCGTACAAACTTGCCGAACTGGCAAAGGTTGAAAGATGTCCCCCAATTCCTTCGGCATTTTTATTAGCCCGCACAACCATGGCCGCAGCGTTCCAACGGATGAATGCGCGGATGCGACGCTCAATATGTTCGTCACCTGGAAACCACGGTTCGTGGTCCCGCGGAATGGTATTGACGTAGGGCGTGGAAACGGTGGCGGGAAAACTCACTTGACTTTGTTGTGCCTTTTCCAACAACCGCGATAACAGATACCGGGCACGCACCTTGCCGTGCACATTGATGACCGAATCCAGCGAATCGAGCCACTCTTGAGTTTCGCTGGGGTCGGTATCTGGAAGTTGGTGCATGGAACCGTCAAACAGCATGCTGTCAGTCTCGCAGAGTTACCGATTGGTAGTCACCGCAATCCGTGTTTGAGTGTGAGAATATGGTCGGCTTATGAGTTCATCACCTGGGTTTCCCACACAGTCAGACTCGCTACTCGTGTATACCGATGGGGCATGCAGCGGTAACCCTGGCCCAGGTGGCTGGGCGTGGGCCTTGGCTCCGAATGGTGCACGCCATGATTCTGGTGGCGAGAGTGGGACCACCAATCAACGCATGGAACTGATGGCGGCAATGGAAGCACTACGCGTCAATGCCCCAATCGCAGATGCAGAAATGAAACAATTGGTCATCGTCAGCGATTCGACCTATGTCGTGAAATGTTTTAATGATCGATGGTGGGTGCGCTGGAAAGCCAATGGTTGGCGCAATGCGAAGAAAGAACCCGTTGCCAATACCGATTTGTGGAAGCCAATGATTGCTATGTACGAAGCCTTGGATCCGGCGAAGAGGCCGAGTTTCCAATGGGTAAAAGGTCACAGCGGAGACCCCATGAATGACCTAGTGGACGAGTTGGCAGTACGGGCCTGTCGCCCCTGAACAGGTCTTTTGTTGCTAGTGACGGGACAAATTCAGTAGAAAGGGGTACGGTGCGGGGTACCTAAAAAGGTCCTCGACGAGCCCTGAAATCCCTTTAGGAAACCGTTTTTTGGACCGATAACTCTAGGTGCGCAACTTAATGACGAGTATTCGACGAACTTGCCTTGCCACTTTGGGTGGATTGTTGATTGCCACCTCCGCGCTCCTCTCAAGTCCAGTGAGTCCCGTGCGAGCAATGCCAACGGACTCTGGTGCTGGTGTAGCGATCGTGATTGAAGGTCAGGGTTACGGTCACGGACGGGGCATGAGTCAATACGGTGCTTACGGTTGGGCCACTGGTAGTTACGGCGACCAAACCATACCTGCTGAGCAAAAGGCAAAAGACTGGACGTGGATTCTCGATCATTACTACGGCGGTACTCAAAATGCTGTGACCGCTGCCGACAAACGAATGACGGTCTCTCTATCGGCCATTAACGGTTTACAAACAGCAGTCATCTCATCGGATCGTACGGCCAGTGTTGTACTCACTGGTGGGCCCGATGTTCCAGGAACTTATGGATCCCTCGTGGCGCGCGAGATTTCAGCGAGTGGGGTGCAGTCAACATATACCTATCGCGTATACGGCTCATCCAAGATCACTTGTCCATCTGCTTCTGACCCCTTGTCGGCGGAGTCTGGCTGGACTGTTGTGGGAGAGGGGACCGCGAAATATGGGAAACCGATTGTGACTTTCTCTGTACCCAATGGTGATGTCCCGACAACCGCACCGGCATCACTGCTTGGCGTGTGCGGATCAACTGGCAACGTTGTTCACTATCGCGGCACGATCTATGCCGCCAATGGTTCGGAAGGTGAAAATCGTACGGTCAACAATGTTCCACTTGAGCAGTATCTGCGCGGAGTCGTACCACGCGAGTCGCCGGCCTCTTGGGGCGACACTGCGGGTGGTCTCGGAATCAATGCG
>SHUW01000054.1 GCA_009694465.1 Ilumatobacteraceae bacterium | reverse complement strand
CTTGTGGGCTGACCATCTCGTTGTTCCTTTTGGAAAAAAGCATGAACAGATGTTACGCCCCCGTGAGAGAAGTAGTTTTGTCGTGTGCCGATAATTCGTAATCTCGCCCTCACCGATATTGACGCCATCATGGCTATTAACGAAGAGAACGTGCCTGCGGTAGGTCAAGAGACTCGAGAAGCGATGCTGGAGATTTTCGGTCAGTGCAATGTTGCTATTGGTGCCGAAGTAAACGGCGAAATAGTCGGCTTTTGTATGCTCCTGCCTCCTCAATCAACCTATGCCAGCCCGAATTACCTTTTCTTTTGCGAGAACTACGAGGACTTTATTTACTTGGATCGCGTGGCGATTACCAGTTCCCATCAAGGCCAAGGAATCGGAAAACTGTTGTATCGCGAGGTTGAATCGCGAACAAATGCCCCATGGTTCACCTTAGAAGTGAATGTCCAACCCCCCAATGAAGGCTCATTGAGATTCCACGCTCGCGAGGGCTTTGTTGAGGTCGCTCAACTAGAAACCAGACCAGGGAAAATCGTCAGCCTGATGGCTAAAAAACTTCACTAAAGACTACGAACGACGGTCCTGCAAAAATCGAAATTTGTTGCGCACTTCCTGGACTCGATTCCTCGTGATCTCGGCGTACAGAATGCACTCTTCCCCTGATTTTCCTTCTGCCAAAGTTTCACCGAGTGGATCAAAGATCCGACTGTCGCCGCTGTACACCAGTGATCCACCAGTCCCGACACGATTACACCCGACGATATACGCCTGATTCTCAATGGCGCGTGCCTCGAGCAGAGTCAACCAATGTGTGCGTCTAGCCTCTGGCCAATTTGCTGGTACTAGATAGACATCAGTGTCATCAGCAAGTTTCCAGAATTCGTCGGCGAACCGCAAGTCGTAACACACAAAGAGCGTGACTCGCAATCCCTCAACATCAACCGTGACAAAGTCCGAACCAGAACGGATATATCGGTCTTCCCCACCATAAGTGAAAGGATGAATTTTGCGATAACGATGTTCAACTCCCTGCGGACTCACTAAAACAAAAGTGTTGGCAGGTCGAGCGTCATCGCTATCTCCAGCGATTTCGGGACATGTTCCCCCAATCCAAATTCCGTGTTCTATGGCCATCGAAACTAAAAACGCAGAAGACGGTCCGCCTTGAGGTTCAGCGAAGTTCTCTTCTTGAACTGCAAAACCAGTGGAGAATGTCTCAGCCAACAACACCAGTTTGGCTCCATTAAGTTCTGCCTGAGCGATCAGCATCGCCAGATGATTGAAGTTTGCTTGTCGATCGCACCAAGCGATGTCATGTTGTATTGCTGCAATTTTCATGACAAGCCTTTCAGTCGCGAGACCACTTCATCAGCCAACTCTAAACGCTGAAAATCACATCGTAGGAAAGAGAAGGTGAGGTACGGCTGTGAAGCCGATGCACTTGACATATCCTCAGGTTAGGCGTTGCGCACTAGGCAAGTTCAGACTCAACGGCATCAAGCAGTCCACTCGCCCCGAAACGAAATGTTTGGGGCGTTGCCCAGTCTTTACCCATCACGGCATCCGCAAGTTGGAGGTACCCACGGGCATCGTCAACAGTCTTTATTCCACCCGATGGTTTCAGACCAACCGCACGACCCGAAGCATGGATGGTGGCGAGCATGATCGTGACTGCATCTGGTGTGGCTGAGGTGCGGGTCTTGCCAGTTGATGTCTTGATGAAGTCAGCGCCGGCGGCAATAGCTAAGTGAGCAGCGCGTTCAATCAAGATCGGATCAACCAATTCTCCCGTTTCCAGAATGACCTTCAACAGAGTTGGCTCTGGAACTACGTTGCGAATCGCTGACAACATCGCAATGACAGTTGACTCATCGCCGCGTTGCAGCGCGGCGTATGGCAATACAAGATCAATCTCATCGGCGCCAGCGTTTAAAGCATCCACAGTTTCCTTGATAGTTGCTGCAACCGCGCCATCACCACTCGGAAAGTTGACAACAGTTGCAACTTGAATCAGCGAATCGGTCAATAACGATTTGGAGAGTCCAACAAATCTTGGCCAAACACAAACAGCCGCGGTGTTACCCCACTGACCGCTCGCCCGTGCACATAAAGTTTTTATCTCCTCAGGGGTACAACTATCGTTGAGATTGGTGAGATCAATCAACGATAAAATTCGTTGAGCAAGCAAACGCCTGTCGCTCACGAAACAAAACCAACCAAGTTTTCAGGTCCAAAAGATGTTGGCAACAACTGTTCCATAGTGAAGACGGCGCGAATCCCATCTGGCCCGCAGGCGTAAATTGGCGTATCCGATTTTGCGAATTCACGAACTCTTTGCCGACAACCTCCACAACAAGTTCCGACCTCAGCACTATCGCAAATAGTCACCAAGACGGCGATCTCCGTATCTCCACCAGCAACCATCGCTGCAATAGCCCCAGCCTCTGCGCAACTCCCCACAGGGTAAGCGGCATTCTCAACATTGCAGCCAACATAGGTATTCCCTGTGGAAGTCAGGATTGCCGCCCCGACAAGAAAATGCGAATACGGCGCATATGCACGGGCCTGTACATCTTGAGCGGCCAGAAATAATTCGCGAACTCGGTGTTCAGAGGGGCTATCGGTGAAGTTGATCGCAAGTTGGCTCACGCGACAACCTTATGACACCTTCGGATGTGTAAACATGATCTGTGATGAAAAGAAGTATTTTGAGTTTGTGGAGTTGGTTCGCCCTCGGTGTGATCGTCATTGTTTGGACTCCTATCGTTTTTCTTGTGTGGATCGCCACCACGCCGTTTGATAAGGGCCGATATGCCACGGGATACACCTTTCGTCGCCTATGCGTTCTGCACCAGTGGTTGAACCCGATGTGGAAGTTCAAAACAAGTGGTCAACTCCCTGCCAACAAACGAAATCCCTATGTCATGGTTTCTAACCATGAAAGCTTTGTGGATATGTTGCTGCTGAGCCATTTGAAGATGGAAATGAAATATCTCAGTAAGGAATCAATTTTACGAATACCTCTAGTGGGCTGGATGATGAAAATGTCAGGCGATGTTTCTTTGCTGCGCGGTGATCGGTCAAGTGGCGCAGCAGCTTTGATCGTCTGCGAGAAATGGCTCAAGCGAAAAATGTCGGTGATGATCTTCCCTGAAGGAACGAGAAGTTTCGATGGCGAAATGCGTGGCTTTAAAGATGGGGCATTTATTCTGGCGATTCGCACCCAAACACCGATGTTGCCCGTCGTCGTTCACGGCACTCGTTCCGCGTTGCGTAAGAGCGACTGGCGCATGGGCGATGCCAAAGCCGAAGTTCGCGTTCTTGAGATCATTGAGACAACTGGAATGACTCTCAACGATGTACCCGCATTGCGCGAAAGGGTCCGCGATGCAATGATCGCCGAGATCGCCAAAATGCGCCTCGCCGCTTAAATATCAGCGACCCGAATGTCCGAATCCGCCACCACGATTGGCACCATCAAGAGAGTTCACTTCATTCCAGAGCACTGATGCAACTGGCTGGATCACCAATTGGGCGATCCGATCACCACGCATGATTTTGTACGGATTGCGCGGATCAGTATTCACCAAAATCACTTTGATCTCGCCCCGGTAAGCGGAATCGATCAGACCCGGACTATTTAAGACGGTGACGCCATTTTTCAGAGCCAAACCACTGCGGGGGAGCACAAAACCTGCGAAACCGCTGGGAATCGCCACTGAAATACCCGTTGGCATCAATACCCGACCTCCCGCTGGGGCAATGCTGACCTCTTCACGAGCCATCAAATCAAGACCAGCATCCCCTTCATGGGCATAGGCCGGTAGATCAAGTTGTTTGTCAATCCGTACCACGGAAACGGTCAATTGCGGTTCATCCATACCTAGACGATAGGCGTTGGCGCCAAAGTTTGAAAATGGAGCATTGATAGAACGTCATAGCGATGGCGTATCGTTTGAGTTGTGCTTGTGTGGATGGACTTGGAAATGACGGGACTGATACCTGAAAAGGATGTCATCGTCGAAATCGCCACGATCATCACTGATGATCAACTCAATGTCATAGCCGAAGGCCCCGACATTGTCATCCACCATTCTGATGAAGTTCTCGCCATCATGGACAAGTTCGTCGTTGACATGCATACCAAATCAGGACTACTGACGCTGATCCGCGAATCTACAGTCACTCTTGAGCAGGCAGGTCAACAGACCTTGGAGTTCATTAAGACTCATGTTCCTGAGGCGCGCACTATTCCTCTGTGTGGAAACTCCATCGGAACTGATCGAAGATTTCTCGCACGATATTTGCCGGAAATTGAAAATCATTTGCACTATCGCTCAGTTGACGTCAGCACCATTAAAGAATTAGTGAAACGTTGGTACGCAGGAAGCGACAATGTACGCGACTTCAAGGTTGGTAAACACCGAGCCCTTGATGACGTTCATGAAAGCATTGCGGAGTTACGCTTCTACCGCGAGAAAGTTTTTATTCCATGACCGAAGTAGTCCCCCGACCACTTAAACAAGAGCAACTGCCAGCAAGTGACGAGATCATGGAGATCGCTCCTGGCGTTTTGCGCGCCCAATTGCCGATCTCAATTCCAGGTCTCGGCCACGTCAATATGTACATTCTTGAAGATGAACGCGGCGTGACATTGGTTGACCCTGGTCTGCCAGAAAAAAGTAGTTACGAAGTCGTCAAGAAACGACTAGATCAAGTCGGTGTTCCTCTCAAGCGAGTGCATTCGGTGATTGTCACCCACAGCCATCCCGACCACTTCGGCGGAGCTCATTGGCTGCAGGCGGATACGGGTTGCGACATCATCACTCATGAAAAGTTTCGTGTGTTTTGGGATCCCTCAGAACCACCTGATGCAGATATTGACGATGTAGAAATGCGTTCCAAGCCACGCATGCCATGGGATGCTCCTCCTTGGGGTGGACCAGGTATGGAGATTCCTTGGAAACGACGAGCCCGGATCGCCGTCACCCGCAAAATACCGCGCCTGCTGCGGTTGCCAACACCCACAGTGCGACTCACTGACGCACAGCACTTTCGTTTTGCCCGTCGTGATTGGGTGGCAGTACACACTCCAGGCCACACTGCCGATCACTTATGCCTCTTTGACCCTGAACATGGTCTGATGCTCTGCGGCGATCATGTCTTGCCAACGATCACGCCCCATATCAGCGGACTCATTCGCGCCAAGGACCCGCTCAACTTATTCTTTGAGTCCCTAGACAAAGTGGCAGCCTTTGGACCGCAAGTGAAATTAGCTTTACCTGCCCATGGCAATGTCTTTAGTGACCTTGCCGGCCGTGCCAATGAAATTAAGGAACATCATGTGGGCCGCCTACAACGGTTGCGCGATGCCTGTATTGAACTTGGTCGCCCGGCAACCGTGATGGATATGTCCACCTATCTCTTCTCACCTCGCTCCCAGGGTGGCATGGCCGACAGTGAGACCTTTGCCCACTTGGAACATTTACGTTTGACAGGTGAAATGGAACGCACCGAATCCAATGGTCGTTACCAATACAACCTCAAGGATTAATCGGTTTTAGGCTGTGGATGTGACCACCCCAGCAAATGTTCTATTGATCACTTTGGATCAATTCCGTGGTGATGCTTTATCGTGCGCAAGTCACCCTTTGGTCAAGACCCCACATCTCGATGCATTAGCAAGTGCAGGTGTGCGTTTCGCACGCCACTACACCCAATCCACACCGTGTGCACCAGGGCGCGCTGGTTTGTACACGGGGATGTACCAAATGAATCATCGCGTCGTGGCTAACGGCACTCCACTTGACGATCGCTTTGACAATGTGGCACGCCTGGGACAACGATCTGGACGACAAGGCGCACTTTTCGGTTACACCGATCAATCTGTTGATCCGCGCATCACCCTCACTGCCGATGATCCACGGCTGCAAACATATGAAGGTCTACTGCCGGGCTTCACCTGGGAACTTGATCTGACTGGACCACATCGCCCATGGGTGGATTTCCTGAAGGCCAATGGCTACGACGTATCCGCGGGTCATATGCATCTACTGGCCACAGAACATGAGCGTCCTGTTGAGCACAGTGTTTCGAGATTTATGACTGACCATCTTATTGACTGGTTAGAGAACCAAACCACAACTGCTCAGGCACCGTGGTTTGCACACGCCAGTTATCTGCGCCCACATCCGCCATATTCTGCGCCGCGTGATTTCACTTCCATGTATGACCCTGCCGAGGTCGGCATGCCCATCGCCCCAAGCCCTGACCGTCACCCATTTCACCATGTTTTATTAGGTGTTCGCGCTGTCACGGCTCCCAGCGATGAAGCTGAACTGCGATATATGCGCTCACAATATTTCGCCATGATCTCAGCCGTTGATGCCGAAATGGGACGCCTCTGGGATGCCTTGAAACGACTAGGCGCGTGGGAAAACACAGTCATCATTGTCACTGCTGATCACGGAGAACAACTTGGTGATCACGGGCTGAAAGACAAAGTTGCGTGGTTCGAACAAAGCCATCACATTCCACTTCTTTGGCGGGATCCCACACAGACCGCGACTCATGGAACTGTGGTGCAACACTTCACTGAAAGTGTTGATGTCCTGCCAACTTTGGCCGATGTCTGGGGTCAACCCATGCCATTGCAATGCGACGGACATTCATTGACACCATTTTTGCAAGGTGCGACGCCACACGTTTGGCGAGAAGCAGCTTCATGGGAATTTGACTGGCGATCGGCTTTGATTCCGCACGTCAATAATCAATGGCCATGGGATGATCGTCTGACGACGAGCCATCTTGCGGTGCACCGCACGCAGGACACTGCGTATGTGCAGTTTGGTGATGGTTCATATCTGTGTTTTGACATCGCCCTTGATCCGACGTGGCGCACCCCTGTGACCGACCCGCAACGGATATTAGACATGGCGCAACGAATGTTGGTGTGGCGGAGTTGCCATACAAATCGCACACATAGTGGCCTGCTTATTGACAACGGTGGGGTTGGACAATGGCCTTTCGGAGTAAGTTGGAAAGATACACAAGGAGACATGACATGAATGCAGCGCAACTAGAACGCCAAGCCCTCTGCGACCTCTTCACAGAAGTCGGACCAGACGCGCCAACACTGTGCGCAGGTTGGACAACAAAAGATTTAGCCGCGCACCTCGTCGTTCGCGATCGTCGTCCCGACGCGGCAGCAGGACTAGTCATCAAAAAGTTGGCAGGGTACGGCGATCGCGTTCGCTTGTCAGCCAAAGAACGCCCATGGGAAAAACTCATCACATCAGTTCGCCAAGGTCCTGGTCGTTTGTCGCCGATACGTCTTTCAGCTCTTGATCGACTGACGAACACTATTGAATATTTTGTGCACCTCGAAGATGTTCGGCGAGCCGTTGCTGGTTGGACTCCCCGAGAACTTCCTGCCGCTGTCAAAGAGCAACTGAATCAGTCCATTTCTAAAGGTGCAGGTCTGTTTGCTCGTAAAGCCCCATGCGGTCTCATTCTCAAAACCTCTGATGGACAAACGGTTGTGGCCAAAAAGGGCGAGCCTGCGGTAACTATCAGTGGCGATGTGGGCGAAGTGATTTTGTTTCTCTACGGTCGTCAAGCGCAGGCGAAGGTTTCCTTGTCAGGCCCTGATGACTTAGTAGAGATGGTCCGCAACACCGCGTTTGGTATCTAGATAGAAGGTCAATCGTCAAAAGATGGCAAGATTGACCCCGTGACGCGTGATATTGAGGCCCTCTTAACCCTGATGACGATTGAGGAAAAAGCCTCACTCACCACAGGAAGCACGATGTGGACGACCAAGTCCGTCGAGAGCCACAACATTCCTTCAGTGATCGTCACTGATGGTCCTGCTGGTGCACGTGGGGCCACTATCCCGGGCGTCGGCAAACAAGTTGCCACTCTCTGCATCCCGTGCGGTTCGGCGCTCGGAGCAACTTTTGATGCACCTTTAGTTGAAGAGTTGGGTATCGCTCTTGGGCATCAGGCACGTTCCAAGGGGGCCCGCGTCTTACTCGCTCCAACCGTCAACCTGCATCGCTCACCACTATTTGGTCGCAGTTTTGAATGCTATTCAGAGGACCCCTTATTGTCAGGAAAACTGGCAGCATCTTTCATTCGTGGTGTTCAGTCGCAAAATGTTGCGACAACCGTCAAACACTTTGTCGGCAACGACGCCGAATTTGAACGCCACACAATCAACAGTGTCATTGATCAACGCACATTGCGCGAACTGTATTTGCTACCTTTCGAACTTGCCGTGCGTGAAGGTGGAACGCTCGGCATCATGACGTCTTACAACCGTATGAACGGCATCTATTGCGCCGAGAATCACGAACTCTTGCAACGCATCTTGCGTGATGAGTGGGGCTTTGAAGGATTCGTCGTCACGGATTGGTTCGCTGTCACATCTACCAAGGGTGCAGCACGCGCAGGTCTTGATCTCGAGATGCCAGCACCGCCGCGTGCCTATGGAAAAGTCCTTGCCGAAGCGGTGCGCGAAGGTCAGGTTGACGAAGAGGAACTCAATCGCGCGGTACGAACATTGCTGACAACGTTTGATCGCCTTGGGGCACTTGATGATGCCCCGATGGAAGCACAGGCCATTGACCTACCCGAGCATCGTGCCTTAGCGCGCCGCGCCGCTATTGGATCGATGGTTCTCTTGCGAAACGAACCCGTGAATGGCACGACACTCCTACCGCTCACTGCTTCGGTGATCAAGTCAATTGCCGTCATCGGACCCAATGCCGAACAAGCGCGCATCATGGGTGGCGGATCAGCCGAGGTTCAGCCCCACCACCGCACTTCAATTATTGAAGTGCTACAGAAGCGCCTCGGTGATCGGGTCAAAATTTTCCACGAGGCCGGTGGCCACATTGATAAGAGCACTCCGATCATCAAGACTCGAAATGTACACACACCGAGTGGCGAGCCAGGCTTTGACATCGCAATTCGTGATGGCGCGAGTGAAAGTGGGGCCATACTCGCACGAATTATTCGTCCCGATGGTCGCATCATCCTCGTCCCACATAACGATCCTGGTGTTCCGTCATCTGGCTATAACTTCACAGCGACGGGCGTGATCACTGTTGAGTCAACTGGTCAGTACATTGTCTCGCTCGTTGAATTCAGTCCGTGCAAACTTTTTGTGGATGGAGAGTGCGCTATTGACGGCGCCACTACAACACCGAAACGCGGAACTGCCTTTATGGGCAACGGCAGTGAAGAACTCACCGCTGTGATCGACCTTGTGGCGGGTCAGGCTCATGAATTCGTCCTTGAGTGTGACGCAACAAAGAAGCAATGGTTTCAAGGTGCCCAGATCGGATTGCAATACATCGATACCGAGGATCCGGTTGAGCGAGCAGCATCTTTGGCTGCCGAATGCGACGTCGCAGTCGTTGTTGTTGGCACCACAGATGACTGGGAAAGTGAGGGGCACGACCGCGCCACGCTTGACCTTCCTGGTCGGCAGGTTGAGTTAATCCGCGCAGTTGCTCAGGCGAACAAAAAAACTGTTGTACTCGTCAACTCTGGTGCACCTGTTGACATGTCGTGGGTTGATGAAGTTCCTTCCGTGGTTCAGGTGTGGTTTGGCGGTCAAGAGATGTCTGATGCGGTTGTCGATGTTTTAATGGGTGATGCTGATCCTGGTGGTCGGTTACCGACAACGATTCCCGAATGCATTGAGCACACACCCGCCTATGGAAACTTTCCTGGCGAACATGGTCAAGTTCGATATGGCGAGGGACTCTTTATTGGCTACCGATGGTATGAGTCTCGTCGTCTTCCCGTTCGCTTTCCTTTTGGATACGGCTTGTCCTACACAACTTTTGAGATTGAGGAACCAGACTGCGATACCACTGAAATCCAAGTTGGAGAGAGCGTCAAGATTCGTGTGCCAGTGACCAACACCGGTGATCGATCGGGCTCACATGTCATTCAGGTCTATGTCGCACCCATGAAAGCGTTGGTTCAAAGACCCAAGCAAGAACTCAAAGCATTTGTCAAAGTGCAACTTGCTGCCAGAGAGACGAAATCTGTTGTCATTGAATTATCGCCGCGGGATTTCTCCTATTGGGATCCAAGCGACTATCGCGATTCATCAATTGATGCACAGCACATAGATTCTCTGGAAAGCCTTGGTCATTGGCAACTTGATGCGGGTATCTATACGGTTCGTATCGGTTCGTCTTCGGCAGCCATTGAGCATGAAATAAATATATTGATGAGTGACAACCTGAAGGATTGAACCCATGAGCAAAATGCTTCTTCGGCGTCTTGATGATTATCAAAGTTGGCAAGTTTCATTTGCGGGGGCTTCAGTTTTAATTGATCCATGGCTGACGTCCGAGCCGATCAGAGGATCA
>SHUW01000053.1 GCA_009694465.1 Ilumatobacteraceae bacterium | reverse complement strand
GGCAATTGGTTTTGAGCGTTGAGATAGGTCAACCAAAAAACGGTTCCCGCACCAGCGCAGGTGACTCCGTTTTCACCCAGCCACTTCGGAGTGTTTGCCGGGTCAAAAGTCTCGACCATCAATAACTCAACACCAGTTTGCATGGCATTGAAAAGCCACACCAATCCACCGACATGAGTGATCGGAAAGACGACCGCTGCCTTGTCCTCGGGGGTGACTTGCATACTCCACTGCATGCCATCATTCGCAGCCGACAAACTGTTGTCGCTGTGCTTGGCCCCCTTCGGGTCAGCTGTCGTGCCCGAGGAATAAAAAAGCCAACGCACGTCGTCAAGTTCGGCCTGATAAGTGGCGAGACCAGCAGGGTCTGCTTCGGGCATGTCGGGATCAGCGACAATGATCTCAACATTGCGGCCAAGTGAGGCGACGACCTCGCGGGCCATTGGTTCATAATCAAAGCCGCGAAACATGCGTGGAACAATCAAAACTTTGCAGTTTGATTGGGAGACAATAAAACTCACTTCTCGATTTCGGTAGATCGGCAGAATCGGATTTTGAATTGCACCTAAGCGTGAGAGTGCGCCCGTGAGAACAAGCGACTCAAAACGAGATGGTAGGACCCACGAGACATTGGTATTTTTACCGATACCTCTTTGTGAGAGTCCTGCGGCAACTCGTTCACACCAATTTTTATATTCTCCGTAGGTCAGAGTTCGACCATGTCCATCAAGAGCCATCCGTTTATCGGGGGTCATCAGGGCGCGCTCAGATATCAGTTGCCAGAGAGTCTTGCCCGCAGTGTCGATTGTTCCAGCGATGTGTTGATTCATATTGATGAGAGGTCGATTTCTTAGAACGTAATCACGGCGCGGGCGAGCGTTCCGCTTTCCAGGCCGTGTACGGCATCTTGCCAATGATCAACGGGGAAAGTGGCGCTCACAAGTTCGTCCAAGAGGATTTCGCCGCGTCGGTAGAGTTCAATGATTCGGGGGATATCACGCTGGGGACTGATCGTCCCGTAGCGACAGCCAATAATGCCGCGATCAACTTGAGTGAGGCGGGTGTAGAGACCTTCAAACTTTGCGGTCTGACTGCTGACGCCGATGACAACAACAGTGCCTTCCCAGTCGAGGCATTCAAGAGCGTTGTAGGTCACGCTCGGATGTGCGACACAGTCAAAGGCCCAATTCACTCCACCCGAATTGAACGGACCGCGTGGGGTCGTTGCGTTGTGCGGCATGATTGCTCCTACTGCAGCCACGATGTCTTCAGTCTTTCCGTCAAGGAAGTGCGTGGCGCCGAATTTCATGGCTAAGGCTTCCTTTTCTGGAACAGTGTCCACAGCAATGATCGTGGTAGCACCTTGAACTTTGAGAGCCTGGATGACATTGAGTCCCACACCACCAACACCAAAGACTAAAGCCGATTGACCACGCTTCACATTGGCGCGATTGAATACCGCACCCATGCCAGTGACAACTCCACAACCGACAAGAGCAGCGGAAGTCAATGGCACATCTTTGGGGATCTTCACGCACTGAACATCGCGAACCAAAGTTCGTTCAGCAAAAGCACTCGTTGCGGCAAAGTTGTAAATTGCCTCACCATCAAGTGTGAATGGGGTGCTGGCATTGCCAAGAGTGGCGCGACATGCGGTGGGGCGTCCATCCATGCAGTATTGGCAAAAGCCACAGGCCGCCAAAGTAGCGATGATGACATGGTCGCCCGGTTGCACATGAGTGACGGCATTGCCGACTTCTGCGACAACTCCGGCAGCTTCGTGACCGCAGACTCCAGGTGAGGGAACGGGATACATTCCACTCATATAGGAGATGTCGCTGTGGCACAGACCAGCAGCAGCAACTTGCACGATGACCTCGCGTGGGCCTGGTGCTCGTAGTGAAAGTCCGTCAACCAAATTGGTTGTCGATCCGTTATAAACAATGCCCTTCATGGGACCCCCTTAATCAGTATCTGAACTCTAGTGCAGGCACTACAAAAATCTGACGGTCAGTCAGATAGGTCTTTCCCTCTAACTTTGTGGGTTGTACAGTCCGTATATGACCAGTCTCATTTCTCGTTCACAGATTTCGATTTCCCCATTGCCGGGTTCCCTAGGGGCAGTTGTTGAGGGACTTCACGTGGCCAAATTGAGTGATCAAGATCTGGCCGAAGTAGCCGTCGAATTGGTTGCCGCTTGGGCTCAATATCTGGTGCTTTTCTTCCCTGGGGCTCATTTAACGCCAGCGGATCAGGTCCGCTTGGCGCGCTGTTTTGGTAATCACATTGCTGCCACCACCGAGGCAGGAGGCGACTATCGCAATGCTCCTTCATTGGCTCGCGATGGCTTTCCAGAAATTTTGCTTTTGGACACCGATCTCAAGGCTGACCCGCGTCAAACGGCAGTGTGGCATACCGATGTCACCTTCACCGAGAACCCTCCCATCGGCTCTCTTTTTGTCATGGAGATCGCTGCCCAAAGTGGGGGTGACACTATGTGGTCGAATCAGATTAAAGCTCTTGCTGCCTTGAGTGCGCCGATACGTGAGTTCATCAGTGGTCTCAACGCAAATCACGGGCGTCCTCCCGCAACCGGAACAGCAGTGCACCCCATGGTGCGCGAGCACCATTCAACGGGGGAGAAAGTTTTGTTTGTGAATCGAGGCTGGACAAATTCAATAGTCGGATTGAAGCCACTCGAGAGCATGCATCTCCTGGAAGTGATTCATCAGACTTCTGAGCGACCTGAATTGCAGACAAGATGGAAGTGGACATCAGGTGACGCTGCGCTATGGGATAACAGGTACACCATGCATTACGCCGTGAATGATTATCACGGTCAACGTCGACGCGCTCGACGGGCAACAATTTATAACGTGTAGTTTTCGCGAACTAGCCAAGTGTGCGTGCGCGAAGCTCATACTTGAGTACTTTGCCGCTGGCGTTGAGCGGAAGCAGATCGACAAATGTGATGTGCCGCGGGACCTTGTAATTGGCCATACATTGGCGCGACCACTCGATGAGTTCTTGCTCACTCACCGTTTGCTCTGTGCGGAGCACCACGAAAGCATGGCCGACTTCTCCGAGACGAGCATCGGGTTGTCCAACAACTGCTACCTGGGCGATTGAGGGATGGGCCAGCAGGGTATTTTCAATTTCAGCAGGGTAGGCATTAAACCCTCCGACGATGAACATGTCCTTGATGCGATCGGTAATCGCCAGATAGCCATTGGTGTCCATAATTCCGATGTCGCCCGTATGTAAAAATCCATCTGTGTCAATGGCTTGAGCAGTGGCTTCTGGATTCTCGAAATAGCCAGGCATCACGTTATATCCACGACAGATGATTTCGCCCGCCGTCCCAGGTGCAACCTCAAGATTATTCTTGTCCACGACTCGCACTTCAACGTTGCTGATCGCTCGACCACTTGTCGTTGAGATTGTCAATGGATCATCATCAGCGCGACACATCGTGATCGTGCCCGTAGATTCGGTGAGTCCATAGGCGGTGAGGATGACGGTGAATGTGAGTTCTTGACGCATACGGCGAATCATCTCTACTGGAACGGCTGCTGATCCGGTCACCGCCAAGCGCAAAGACGAAAGGTCGAAATTGTTTCGCTCGGGGTGATTGAGAATACTGAGGTACAAAGTTGGTGGACCAGGTAACGCAGTGATTTTTTCTTGGTTAACGATTTTGAGGACAGTTGGGACATCAAATATTGGGACAGGAATCATGGTCGCGCCACTCAGCAAACACGCAAGAAAGCCGGCCTTATAACCGAATGTGTGAAAAAAGGGATTGACGATCAGGTAGCGATCGGACTCGCTCAGTCCAACGATGGATGACCACTCCGTGAACACCCGAATCGTTTGGTCGTGACGTGACATGACGCCTTTGGGTTTGCCAGTTGTCCCTGATGTGAAGATGATGTCGCATAAATCCGAAGGCATAATCTTTTGCTCTCGCTCATGCACAGCCATGAGCGGTACTGAATGACCATGCTCAAGAAAATTTTGCCAAGGTGTGCATTGACCATCGGTGGTACCTGAAAAATCAATGATGTGCTCAAGGCTGGGCAGAGTAATACCACTGTCACGAAGTTCTTGCGCGTAGTTTTGGCCGAGAAATTTATTGTCGCATAGGAGAAATTTTGCGCCACTGTGATTCAGAACATAAGCCGCTTCTGAAGCCTTGAATCGTGTGTTAATGGGAACTAGAACTCCGCCGACGATTTGTGCACCAAGCGCGGAAAAAATCCATTCAGCACTGTTCGGTGCCCAAATTGCTAGGCGATCACCGTGTTGTAAGCCCAAAGCAATGAAGGACTTTGCGGCATCTTCAACAGCCTCGATTACTTCAGAAAATGACCACCGACGATCACCGTCAACGAGGGCTTCACGATCTCCGAAGCGCACGGTCTCCCGCACAACTTGGGCGATAGTCAGCACTTGTTATTTGAGATGACTAATGCTGTACAACTTGATGGCATTACCGCGCATCAGTTTGTACACCACTTCATCACTGAGGTTCATCGTCTGCTCGAGTGCGATCTTGGCAGTGTGTGGCCAAGTGGAGTCGGAGTGTGGGTAGTCGCATTCAAAGGTGACATTGTCCACGCCGATTTCCTCAAGCGAACGCAGACCGTGTGGATCGTCAAAATAGCAACCGTAAATATGCTTCTTGAATAATTCACTTGGCCGTTCAAGAACCTTGTCGGCGATTCCACCCCAACCACGGTTTTCTTCCCAGACCACATTGGCACGCTCAAGGATGTACGGAATCCAGCCAATTTGACCTTCGCTGTAGGCAATCTTGAGATCTTTGAACTGTGTAAACAATCCGCTCATCAACCAGTCGACCATGCTGAAACAGCAATTGGCGAATGTCAATGTTGAACCAACGGCGGCTGGTGCATCAGGCGATGTACTGGGCATTTTTGAACCCGAACCGATATGCATATTGATGGTGGTGTGCGTCTCATTGCATGCATCAAAGAATGGCAACCAGAAACCATCCTTGTCGTGGATACTTGGCAACCCAAGATTGGATGGGATCTCGCTAAAGCACACTGCGTGTACTCCGCGCGCCGCGTTGCGCCGAACTTCAGCAGCTGCAGCGACGGGATCCCATAGCGGGACGATGCACAACGGCAACATCCGACCACCTGATTCACCGCACCATTCTTCGACCATCCAGTCGTTGTAGGCGCGCACGCAGAGCATGGCTAACTCTCTGTCTTGTGCCTCGTAAAAAGTTTGCCCACAAAAGCGTGGGAAAGTCGGGAAGCAAAACGACGCTTCGATGCCGGCGGTATCCATATCTTCAAGGCGTTCTTTAAGTTTGTAACTTCCTTGGCGCATCTCGTCGTAGGTGATGCCAGCCAAGATGACTTCATCGCGACTGAAACCCACAGCGGTATCAAGGCGTGTCAGGGGGCGACGGAGGTTTTCATAGAACCACCAGTCAGCGAGAGGACCCTCATCACCCTTTTCTCCAGGAATCGCAGTAAAGGTGCCACCGACGAACGTCATTTCTTTGACGGGCAGGCGGTGTATCCGAGGACCGACGTCGGCGTACTTCTTGGGGAGGCGATCAGACCATACGGTTGCAGGTTCTGTGACGTGGTCGTCAACGGAGATGATTTTGGGCAATTCACGCATGGTCTTGAGGGTAGCACTACTTTCTGACGGTGTGTCAGATTGAGCGTGGAATGGGCGAAAGAGGAGTTTGGCACCTACGCTTCGCTATATGAGTGACGCGACGAAACAGGCGATGACGGTTGGAGTGGCTTTGCCTCAAATGGCACCTGGACTTGACCGAGATCGCCTCATCGCCTGGTGTCGGGGGATTGATCAAGGCCCATTTTCCAGCATTTCTGCTGGCGAACGGATCACTTTTCACAATCTCGATGGTTTTACGCTGTGTTCGGCGGCCAGTGTTTTGACCGAAAGGGTGCGAGTTTTGGTCAATGTGGCGGTGCTTCCTTGGCACGCTCCAGCCCTAGTAGCCAAAGAGTTGGCATCCATGGATGTCGTTTCTGGTGGTCGGGTAGAGGTAGCCGTTGGAGTTGGTGGTCGTCAACAGGACTATGCCGCTTTAGATTCGCCCTTTGCGGGTCGGCATCAGCGCCTTGATGACTCGGTACGTGAGTTGAAGCGTTTGTGGTCTGGTGGGACGGCTGCCGACGGGGAACAAGTTGGGCCACTTCCCATGCAGGTTGGAGGGCCGCCAATTTTGGCGTCGGCGATGGGTCCAAAGTCTTTGGCTCGTGCTGCTCAATGGGCGATTGGAGTGAGCGGCTTCACCCTTTTGGGTGATGCCCAAGAAGCGGGCCGACTCTTTAGGGCGACGCAAGATGCATGGACGACGGCAGGTCGCGCCGATAAGCCACGACTGGTGACCGGTTCATTCGTATCGTTAGGACCTAACGCCGCAGAGAACTTGCGTGACTTCGCCGCGGCATATTTACAAGTCTTCTCTCCAGACTTCGCCCGTTCTTTGGCAGAGGCAATGAACCTCTACGAGCCTTCGCGTCTCATTGATTTACTTGACAAGGTTGAAGCTGAAGGGGCCGATGAATTCATCATCGTTCCGGCTACAAGCGATCCAGCGATGCTTGACCGTCTAGCAGATGTTGTTGCCTCGCGTCGCTAATTCAGTGACTCGGATTTTTTTGTAGGTCCCAAAGCATACGCAGGGCCACAATGAGCACTAGTGAAGCGAACAAGATGTTTGACAGATCCTGCGACATCTGGTCAGCAATGATTCCGCCGGCGATTGCCGCTGGAATGCCAGAGAGGCCCACGAGGGCGGCAACTTTGAGATCAACATTGTCACTTTTCCAATTGCGCCAAGTGCCCATGATTGATGTTGGAATGATCACAGCAGCAGAGGTCCCCTTGGCCACAACGCTGAGTTCATTGAAGAAAACAGCCATTGCAGGGACCATCACCACTCCACCTCCGATACCCAGTAGCCCAGCCAATGTCCCAGTGACGAGGCCAATGAAAAGTAGGGCGAGAGCAGAAAAAATCGTGAGTGTCGAACGTCCATCGGCGTTGAGCGGAATAAAAAGACGTACCGCGGTGATCAAGAGCATTGCTGCGAATAGATAGCTGAGAGTTTTTTTGGGCAAAATATGAATCCATTTTGTCCCGAGTACTGCTCCCGCCAAGGCTCCGAGTGCCAGCCATAAGGCCATGTGCCAGTCAACGTTGCCATGACTCCAATAAGTCAGCAAACTGGAAATGGAAATCGGCAGTACTGCTCCAAGAGATGTGCCATTGGCGAGTCGTTGATCAAACTTGAGTAGTAGAACGAGGACAGGAACTAGCAGGATTCCCCCGCCGACTCCAAACAGTCCAGACAACAGACCGGCACCGAGCCCAAGCGCGATCACCACGGAGGTCCGAACGGGCGGACGAGGTGTTGTCATATTAACTGTCACATAATAGTTCTACTCGCTCGGGTGAACAGTTGCTGACTTACTCGGCGTGTTAGTGCGCAAATTGCCATCTCTTGCTGCGCGTCCAGGGGGAAAATCATGAAACATTTGCTACGTACGTTTGGCGTTATTTTTCATGGCCTGTTGGGTTTCACAGCTTGCTCAAGTGAGGCGACATTGCCACATCAACCGCACCTTCGTGTCCCACTGGTTAAAGTATTCGTGGTGTCATTAAAGTTCTCATTGAGTCATTTAGAACTTTTGATTACAACGCCAATGATTGTGCCTCAACGATTGTGCCAACGGGCGATGTCAGCGGATTCCAAAATGGTTACATCACAATCAGTATGTTGCCAATTAGTGGCTCACCATTTTCTGATTGAAATCAGCCGTGAAGTACTGAGGCACCGACACGACGACGGTGGTATGTGGCGTCGCCGTAGGCGCGCATTAAGGCCCAAGATTTTTTCATCCACAGTTGTAGGTCGGCTTCCCAGGTGTAGCCAATTCCACCGTGTACCTGCATCGTGCTGCGACTGGCGCGATAAGCAGCTTCGCTTGCAAGAGCCTTAGCCATACTGATATCGCGTAGCGCTGTTGATGACCCCGTGCTTGCACTCCATGCGGCGCGGTATGTAGGAGCCTTGGCGAATTCAACTTTGAGAAGGGCATCTGACATCAGGTGCTTGACCGCTTGAAAGGAGCCGATCGGCTTACCAAACTGTTCGCGCTGGCGAGCGTATTCTGCGGCAACTTCAATCATCGCTTCACTGACACCGATCAAATATGCCGCGCTTGCAAGGGCCATCACATCGCTGGCAGGTAAGCCGAAGACTTGTGCTGAAGCGGCGCTTTCTGATCCGCCAGAAATTGTGAACAGTTGGCGTCCACCGTCAATGCCGTGTACATCGGTTGACGAAAAGCCAGTGATGACCGCATCATTCCGTAAAATAAGATCGGCGACCTGTGCGTGAGCAACATAAGGACCCGTGTCGACCCACACGGTGGCGGTAGCGGTGCCGTCATTGAGTGCATGTGCCCATTGCGAGTGAGCAAGAGCAGGTGCGGCGACAGCCATGTGCTCAAGCACTGGTCCTGGTACAGCAGCGCGGCCAAGTTCCTGGAATAGCAACACCGCGTCAATCAAGGTGCCACCCATCCCGCCTTGCGATTCAGGTACCAACATGGACAACACGCCCATCTCGGTAAGGCGTGACCAGAGATCTGGGAGATGGCCCGTTTGGTTCTCCCACGCCTCACGTACGTGGGTTGGGGTGCATTGTTTGCTTAGTAAGTCGCGCAGTCCCTCGGCGAAGAGGCGCTGGTCTTGAGTAAAGGAAAACTTCATGGGTCACATGCCTTTTGGTAATTGCAAAACTCGGTCGGCGATGATGTTGCGTTGAATTTCGTTTGTTCCGGCATAGATCGGGCCACTCAGCGAGAAGAGGAAACCGTCCACCCATCTCTCAGATGGTCCCTCCATGCGTTCGGCTTCAGGACCAAGGATCTGGAGTGCTATTTCGTGGATCCGAACATCCATCTCACTCCAAAAGATCTTGTTCAGACTTGCTTCCGCGCCAATCGTTCGACCTTCCAACATGCCCGTCACTGTTTGATACGTGTGCAGTCGGTATCCCTCGGCTTGCATCCACGCATCAGTCACTGCATCGGAAAGTGCAGTATCGGTGGGATCCCCATAAGTTTTCCAGAGATGAATGAGACGCTTCACAGCCTCGGTGAAGCGTGCTGGACTGCGAAGACTGACGCCGCGTTCAAACCCAGCAGTAGCCATTGCCACAGCCCAACCTTTATTTTCTTCACCCAAAGTGTTGGCTAAGGGAACGCGTACATCGTCAAAAAAGATTTCGGCGAAACCGGTGTCGCCATCAAGTTGTGCGATTGGTCGCACGGTGATTCCGGGCAGGTCAAGGGGACACAAAATAAATGTCAATCCTCGATGTCGTTCGGCAGTGGGGTCGGTGCGAAAGATGCCAAAACACCAATCGGCCCATACCGCACGACTGGCCCAAATCTTTTGACCATTAAGAACCCATTCGTCGCCGTCACGGGTGGCCTTACTACGAATGCTGGCCATATCGCTGCCGGCATTGGGTTCACTCCATGCTTGTGCCCAAACGATTTCCGATGATGCCATAGATGGAAGGAACTTTGTTTTTTGTGCTTGTGTCCCCACCTCCATGATGGTGGGACCGAGAAGAAAGATCCCGTTCTGATTGACCCGACCTGGAGCACCGCTGCGGTAGTACTCCTCTTCAAAAATCAGCCACATGATGTAGTCAGCATCGCGACCACCGTATTCAACTGGCCACGAGACGGCGGACCATCCTCCGTCGTAAAGTTTCTGTTCCCATGCGCGGTGGAGTGCGAATCCCTCGGCAGTGTCGAAACTAGGTAGCGCGGATGTTGGCACGTTGGCTTCAAGCCATGTGCGAGCTTCGGAGCGGAACGCCGACTCTTGGGCGGTTTCGTTGAGGTCCATATCGTTTCAAACCTTAGTCTGAGTATTGCAAAAATCTGACGCTCAGTCAGAAATCGTCAGGTCAGATGTCGGTAGCCAACGTCACAGAACTATCCTGCAAGTGTGGCGGAAAAAGAGCACAGCGGATTGCCATATGTCGCTGGCCTTGACGGTCTTCGGGCCTTAGCGCTGATCACCATCATGCTGTTCCACCTTGGGTGGTCTCGAGTCCCAGGTGGTGTTTTCAGCGTCTCTTTGTTTTTCACTCTGTCGGGGTATCTGATCACTCAGTTGATGATCAGTGATCATGCGCGAACTGGGAGAGTTGACCTGAAGCATTTCTGGTCGCGGCGTCTGAGACGACTAGCGCCCGGTTCAATCGTCGTTGTATTGGCTGTGACGGTCCTTGCTTTGGCAGGGGTGTTCACGGGAGAGCGATTACGCGGGGATCTCTTGGCCACCGTCGGCTACGGGGCTAACTGGCGCTTTGCCACTGCAGGAACGACATACGCCCAACTCTTTGAATCAACGCCTTCGCCGCTTCTACATTTTTGGTCATTGGCAATTGAAGAACAGTTCTATGTCGTTTTTCCCTTACTCATGGCAGTGCTCCTGCGCTGGAAACGACTCATGATCCCGACGCTGACGCTGTTAGCAGCTTTAAGTGCATGTGCGATGATCCTCACCTCATCGCGCAACGTGACCTACTACGGCACGCACACCCGAGCGGCGGAGTTTTTAATCGGTGCTTTGCTCGCTGTAGTGGTTCCCATGCGCAAGGAAATCACTCAACGTCTGCAAGCATTTTTTGCTGTAGGTGGCGTCATTGCTCTTTGTGCATATGTGTACATCTCGGGGACTGTCCATGCTAGTGATGGGTGGCTATATCAGGGTGGTCTGACTGGTTTCACGATTATTTCGTGCTTACTTATTGTCGCTGTTCTTGTGCCCGGACCCGTTCGTTCTTTGATGTCATCTCGCCCGTTGGTTGAACTGGGTAAAGTTAGTTACTCGGTGTATCTCTTTCA
>SHUW01000052.1 GCA_009694465.1 Ilumatobacteraceae bacterium | reverse complement strand
ATCATTACGCTACTTAACACAAATGGATCTCAAGTTCGCTTTGGCCCTATGACCCCACTCATCATCAAAGATGCTTTGGTGTGGACACGCTCGATGCTCATTTCGGGAACTGGCGGAGCAGCTGTCCCTCGCGTCTACGGAATCATTGCTGTTTCCGATGGCGTGGCTGGACTCGGCGAAACAACAGAATTAGCCATCGCTGCCGCTATCAAATAGACACTGGTAAATAGGCACAACCGTGCGGTGGACTAGGGCTTGATAGAAGTTTAGTTGTACGGTACAAGGTTGCGATGTTGATCCATCTTCTCCAGGAAAAACTGCGGCCGTACCGCCATCTTTTGTGGATAGTCGTTGTGTTTCAGGCCGTTCAATCCCTCGCTGGTCTGTACCTGCCAACTCTGAATGCACGGATTATTGATCGCGGCATCACCCAAGGTGACACCGGCTACATTTGGCGCGTCGGTGGACTGATGCTGCTGACAACCTTGGTTCAGGTTCTTCTATCAATTGCTGCGATCTACTTTGGCTCACGTGCGTCAATGGGATTCGGTCGCGATACGCGTTCGGCCTTATTCCATCAGGTCAACAGTTTTTCATCACGAGAAGTCGCTCATTTCGGTGCGCCCTCATTGATTACTCGAATCACCAATGACGTGCAGCAAGTACAGATGTTGGTACTGATGACTTGCACTTTGCTGGTAGCAGCGCCGTTCACTGCTATCGGCGGTTTAGTGCTGGCCTTGCAACAAGACATCAACTTGTCATGGATCATCGTGATTGCCATACCGATGGTCGTGATCATTCTTGGGACTGTGGTTTCCAAAATGGTTCCGACTTTTCGAGTCATGCAAGTGCGCATTGATCGAATCAATGAGATTCTCCGAGAACAGTTGTCGGGCATTCGCGTCGTCCGTGCATTTGTACGCGAACCACAAGAAGTGGCGCGTTTCCAACAAGCCAATCAAGATGTCACGCAAACAGCCCTACGGGGAGGGCGCTTGATGTCTTTGATGTTTCCCACTGCCACCTTTATCGTCAATCTTTCCTGCGTGGCCGTGGTGTGGTTTGGCTCTAACCGAATCGCTGCGGGTCAGATGAAACTCGGACCAATGGTCGCCTTCCTGACCTATTTGGCGCAGATCTTGATGTCTGTCATGATGGCTACTTTTATGGCCGCCTTATGGCCACGTGCTGCAGTCAGTGCCGAGAGGATCCAAGAAGTCCTGTCAACAACTTCGTCAGTGCCAATCCCCACTCACCCAACGCTGATTACTCAAACACGGGCCGCACTAGAACTTCGCAATGTCAATTTCGAATATCCAGGTGCGGCCAGTCCCGTCTTACACAACATCTCATTTAAAGTTGCTGCCGGTGAGACACTGGCCATTATCGGCAGCACAGGTTCGGGAAAAACCACATTACTGAATCTTGTGGCACGCCTCTTTGACGCAACCTCTGGTGCAGTGTTGATTGATGGGGTAGACATTAGCGAAGTGGCTCCCGCAGAATTGTGGTCACGAATTGGGCTGGTGCCGCAAAAGCCCTACCTCTTTTCTGGGACAATCTCCAGCAATCTTCGCTACGGAAAACAAGATGCAACAGAACAAGAGATGTGGAATGCCCTAACTATCGCCCAAGCAGACTCCTTTGTGCGTGAAATGCCAGGCGGACTTGAGGCAGTCATCGCTCAAGGCGGCACCAATGTCTCTGGTGGACAGAGACAACGATTAGCAATCGCCCGAGCGTTGATTCGCCAACCTGAGATCTATTTGTTTGATGATTCGTTCTCGGCCCTTGACCTCTCCACTGACGCAAAATTGCGGGCCGCTCTGATACCTCATCTCAAAGACTCAGTGACCCTCATCGTTGGACAACGAGTTTCCACAATTCGCCATGCCAACCAGATACTGGTCATCGAAGATGGCCTTGTCGTTGGACTTGGTACCCATGAAGAACTTCGCCAATCCTGCGCCACATACGAAGAAATCGTTTTATCCCAGGCCTTACAAGAAGGTGATGACCTGTGACCGCACCAAAAACGCCAAAAAAAGAAACTGAGGCCCCAAGTCCCGTGGGTAATGTCTCTGAACTCCGTACTGGCCGCATGAATACTGTCGGCGTGCCGGCAGAAAAGTCAAAGAACTTTGCTCAAAGCGCTAAACGCCTGACACGCTTAATCTCCGATGAATCAATTTTAGTGATTCTCATTTTTCTCATGGCGGTCGCCAGTGTTGCTCTCGTAGTTTCTGGTCCGCGAATTTTGGGACATGCCACTGACATTGTTTTTCAAGGCCTCCTCAATCGTGACGGCGCCAACGGAATTGATTTCACAAGATTGCATCGCACACTGGCGTTTGCTATCGGCGTGTACACCGCTTCTTATGTATTGGCTTACGGACAAGCATTCCTTCTCGCTGGAGTGGTTCAACGGACTATGTTCAAATTACGCCAAGATATTGAAGCCAAGATCCATCGACTCCCACTGAGTTATCTTGACCGACATTCTCGGGGCGACTTATTGAGTCGCGTCACAAATGACGTCGATAACATTTCGCAGAGTTTGCAACAATCATTAAGCCAATTAGTCACTTCCATGCTCACCATCTTCGGCGTTTTGCTGATGATGTTCGTGGTTTCACCAATTTTGGCCCTAGTCGCACTGACGGTGATTCCTCTCACACTGCTGACAATGGGACAAATTGCTAAACACTCACGAGCCAAATTTATTTCTCAATGGCAATACACAGGTCAGTTGAACGGTTTAGTTGAAGAAGCCTTCACGGGTCATGCCATTGTCAAAGTGTTTGGCCGTCAACAAGAAGTAGAAGAGCGCTTTACGACTATCAATAACGAATTGTTTGAAACAGCCAACTCCGCTCAATTTATGTCTGGTTCCATACAGCCCGCCACGATGTTTATCGGAAACCTCAACTATGTGGCGATTGCTGTCATCGGTGGTCTGCGCGTCGCTTCGGGCGCTATGAGCCTTGGTGATGTGCAGGCCTTTATTCAATATTCTCGCCAGTTCACTCACCCAATGACACAAGCAGCGTCAATGATGAATGTTCTGCAATCTGGTGTGGCTTCGGCGGAACGCGTTTTCGAGTTACTTGACGCGGAAGAACAGACAACTGAAAGTGGAGTTGCCGATTCGGCGATAACACGAGGTCGCATTGAGTTTGAACATGCTTCATTTTCTTATGACCCGCAACGACCTTTGATCACTGACCTTTCGTTTGTCGCTGAACCTGGGACGACTGTGGCCATCGTCGGTCCAACCGGCGCAGGTAAAACCACTTTGGTGAATCTTGTGATGCGCTTCTATGAACTTGATGAAGGGCGCATCGTCTTAGATGGTCGCAACATTGCTGAGATGCCACGCTCCGAACTGCGCTCTAAAATCGGCATGGTCCTGCAGGACACTTGGCTTTTCAATGGCACAATTCGCGAGAATATCGCTTACGGAAATCCTGATGCCACTCATGAGCAGATTCGTGCAGCGGCGAAAGCTACTTTTGTTGATCGATTTGTCCACTCTCTGCCAGACGGATACGACACCATCCTCAGCGGTGATGATGGAGCGGTGAGTGCGGGCGAAAAGCAGTTGCTGACAATCGCTCGAGCATTCTTGGCTGACCCCGCAATTTTAATTCTTGATGAAGCGACGAGTTCTGTCGATACGCGCACCGAAGTGCTGATTCAAAAAGCGATGGGTGCGCTACGTCAAAAACGAACGAGTTTCGTGATTGCCCATCGTCTCTCGACCATTCAAGATGCCGACATTATTTTGGTCATGGAAAATGGGGCGATCGTGGAAACTGGTTCGCATGTCGAGCTGCTGGCGGCGCAGGGAGCGTATGACCGCTTGTACCAATCGCAGTTCACCGCTCCCGTTATTGACCTTGTCTAGCCAACCGAGGCCAGAACTCAATCATCTTTCAATAATTCTTTTTGTTCCCTAGATCTGCTGTGTAAGTTCGCCCAACGACGATGAGAATCGTCTGTGAGCAGGTCTTATGCACTGCCAGCCAGTTTTCACCGCAACCCTGCTGAAGAACTATCTGAGCCACAAAAACGAGTCACAGTTCTAATTCAGTTGACATTGCCATTTCAAAGTGATTGCCTATAGAGCGTTATGAACCTTTTGAACGCTCCCGCTTCAATCGCCACGATCAGTTGGCCAGTGGGCTCAGACGCGTCATATGCAGGGTTTACGGCGAATCATGCGGCGAAAAATCATGTCGCCAAAAAGGCCGTCTATATGGCAGCCACCTTCGCAGCAGTGAACACCAAGCGTTCACCCCAGCGGCTCGAGGAGTTACTCACGTAGGACACACCAACGTAGAGAATCCACACCGAGGCCACTGGGAAAATCCCAGTGGCCTTTTTCGTTCTCCAGGCAACAATCAAAAATCCAACCCACCGACAACAGAAATAGAGACCAAATCATGACAATGACTCTTGAAGCCCCCATCACCTACATCAGTGATGCCACCACCTCACCGGCCCCAAAGAAACTGGCTGCCCGCTGTGCAGACGGCAATGGCACGCTCACTCCCCTGTTCTTCAGCGATGAGAACGTGGACATTGCTCGCGCCAAGGCCATTTGCACTCGATGTCCGCTAAGTGCTTCGTGCCTTGACGGCGCTCTAGAACGTCTCGAACCCTGGGGGGTTTGGGGAGGTGAGCTGATCGACAATGGTCAAATAGTCCTTGATCGCAGACCGCGTGGGAGACCATCGGTTTTACCACGGCCCATTTTGGTCATTGACGAAGACCGCACAATTCGCAGCATTGCGAGCGTTAGTGAACAGAGGAGTTACGAAATCGCCATTCGCGTGGCCTAACTCCTGACGTGATCTGACACTCCTGAACATCTCGGTTATGGGCAACGCTTAGACGACCCCATAACTGCACCGGGAGGTCCCGGTCGTAGTAACCCCCCACTGCGACCGGGCATCCCCGATCCCCATACGAATCTGTGAAATCTGATCAGCCAACTATCCTGTGCTCAGTGGAACAGACACATGTGCTTCGACGCTTACGCCCTGTGGCAGTTGCCTTAGTAGCTGCCCTCGCCGCCTCAGCCTCTGTGATTTTGATCCTCGGTGCCCTGCAAAATAACAATGATTCAGATGTCATCTTGGATGAGCCCGGAGAGTATCAAGAACCAGGCATTGGCACTAACGCCCCGATTGAGGGCACTCCACTAGGACATGCGATTGTCACCGACCTCAATGGTCAAGAAATCAACACAGCTTCCCTCAGAGATGCGGGTCGCCCAATGCTGATCAACTTCTGGTTTTCCAATTGTCAACCCTGCAAACGAGAAATGCCCGCGCTCCAAGCGGCCTTCGAGACATACGCAGACAAAGTGACGTTTGTCGGTATCAATACCCAAGACTCAGCGAAAGTCACTCAGGCATTTGCTCAAGACCTTGGTGTCACCTATCAACTGTGGCGCGACCCCAACGGCAAGATGCTTGTGGCCAATGGCATTTCGATATTCCCCACCACTTTGTTCGTCTCTGCTGATGGGACGATCATCAAACAAGTTTCTGGTGAACTCACAACCGCGGCAATCACCGCCGCCTTATTGGCACTGGGCATTTCATGATCGGAAGTGCTGATCGTCTCTGGCTGAGTTTCGGCAGCGGCCTGTTGGCGGCCGTTAATCCTTGTGGCTTTGTCTTATTACCCACTTACTTGATGTACTTTCTCGGAGTCAGTGGGCGACCCGGTACTCAGCGCTCAACAATCACACGCGCGCTCTTAGTAAGTGGCGCCTTGTCCGCAGGATTTATGAGCGTATTTATCGTCGTCGGTGGCGTGAGCCGACTTTTCACTGACTGGATTAATCAAAACGCCAAATATGTTTCGGTGCTTATTGGAGTGGCTCTTGTTGTACTAGGCATTGCAATGTTGTTCGGCTATCGATTGCCGTACAGCACACCAAAACTTGATACAGGTCAGCGTGACCGCACCATTTTCTCCATGTACCTATTTGGTCTGGCTTACGCGATTGCCTCAATTGGGTGCACCATCGGGCCGTTCTCGGCCACAGTTCTTGGAACCATTGATACCGAAGGATTCGCTCGTGGAATCGTGGCGATTACGCTTTATGGAGTTGCTATGTCACTATTAGTGACAACACTGACGGTGACGTTGGCACTCGCACAAGGTGGACTGCTGAGATTGTTGCGATTGAGTATGTCTTATGTTGAAATCTTTTCGGCATGTGTGATGATTTTGTCAGGTCTCTACTTAAGTTGGTATTGGTTCAACGATATTCGCAGTAATTACGACGATGCTCTCACCGGTCGTGTTTTAACATGGCAAGAAAACATTGCCCAATCAATTGACGAAAACCGTTTTGTGCTGGCCGTTATCTTTGGCTTCATCGTGGCTTGCGCTATTACTTACACAATCATCAGTCGCCAACGAGAAATTTCAACGAGCGAATAAGATGCCGATGTTTCGCCAACTCCTTGATCACCCTGACGTCGAAGAAGTCGTCGTCTTACGCGGAGTCACTGAACCGCGTGCACACAGAATTGGTTTCATGGCATATCACGGTGGTGGACTTGAAGAGATGACCGAAGTGGTTGCCATGGCCGCTGCCGAACATTGCGGTGCTAGCTACTATGGCGTTCATCAACCCAAAGGTATGGAGCGACACATTCCTTCCATTGAGGTGTCGCCAGATTCTTCAGAAAATCTGCGATCGTTTATTGATCACGTTCATACTGTGATCACCATTCATGGATTTGGGCGTCAAGGATATTTCTCGTCGCTCTTATTGGGCGGTCAAAATCGCCCCTTTGCTGAACATATCGGCGGCTATTTGCGGACTCACTTACCGGCCTACAACATAGTGACTGAAATTGAAGACATCCCGAAAGATCTTCGCGGTTTACATTCCCGCAATCCCGTCAATCTCCCTCCAGGTACTGGCGTGCAGATTGAATTGCCACCACGTGTGCGCGGCACAACGCCACTTTTTTGGGATTGGGAAGGACCTGAGCTGCCACCGCATACGCGATCATTAATCGCTGGGTTGGCCGAAGCGGTAGAGAACTGGGCTACGGGGCCAAACGGTCAATGATCCACGAATCTGTTGAGTCCTCGAGGCGATAACGAAAGCGATCGTGTAAACGATTGGGACGACCCTGCCAAAACTCAAACACTTCAGGGATGAGAAGCCAACCACCCCAATGTGGTGGGCGAGGTACCTCGCCAGTGGAAAATTGTTCACTGAAATCAGCAAAGTTCTTTTCCAAGACCGATCGATCTTCAATTTCTTGACTTTGGGGAGAAGCCCATGCGCCTATCTGGCTTTCTCGCGGTCGTGAAGCAAAATAGGCATCACTTTCAAATCGCGATAACACCTCAACTGAACCCCGGGCGCGCACTTGACGATGTAAACCGAGCCACGGGAAAACCACGCTCGCTAAAGGTGTGCCATCAAGTTGTTGACCCTTGGAACTTTCGTAGTTTCCGAAAAACGTGATGCCTTCATCATCTACCCCACGAGCCAACACAATGCGCGCATCAGGTAACCCGTACTCATCAACTGTGCCGACGACCATCGCATTCGGCTCGGGCAACTCGGCCTCAACAGCGTCGACGTACCATGCATGCCATTGCTGAATCGGTGACTCATCGAGGTCTTCACGATGTAGCCCAGCAGTTTCGTATTGAATACGACGATCGCGCGGGCTCACGATAATCAGTTCCTCGGTGAGATCCGCTCAAGGCCGCGCGTATATGGCCGCAGCGCTTCGGGAATGACAACGCTTCCATCTGCCTCACGGAAGTTTTCCATGATTGCCGCCCACACGCGTGGTACGGCCAAAGCCGAACCGTTCAGAGTGTGAGCAATGTGCGTTCCTTTTTCACCAGATTTGCGATAACGAATATCTGCTCGACGACCCTGATAGTCGCTAAACCATGAGACTGAAGAGACCTCAAGCCAACTATCGCAACCTGGGGCGTAGACCTCAATGTCAAAACTTCGATGATGGCTTTGACCCATATCGCCAGTACAGATTTCGATCATCCGATAAGGCAAACCTAAACCGGCGATCAAACGCTCAGCGCGATCACGTAACTCGATCAACATGGCTGGCGAATCTTCAGGGGTGCACAGAGAAAATATCTCAACCTTGTCAAACTCGTGGGCACGCAACATACCTCGCGTATCACGGCCCGCAGAACCTGCTTCACGGCGATAGCAAGATGAGTACGCCATCAGACGCATCGGCAATTGTGCTTCATCTAAAATCTCGCCAGAATACATTGACGTCAAGGGGGCCTCGGCTGTCGGGATGCACCACAGGTCGTCACGTTCAATGGCGTATGCGTCCTCGGCAAACTTTGGTAACTGACCAGTTGCGGTCAATGTGGCTGTGGTTACCAGTGATGGTGGACGGATTTCTTCAAAAGCATCTGCATTCATATCGAGCGCGTACTGACATAACGCGCGCGACAACATTGCTCCTGCACCGCGCTGCATCGTAAACATTGCCCCGCTCAACTTCACTGCGCGCTCGTTGTCAAGAATGCCCAACTCGTCAGCAACAACCCAATGCGCGACTCTTTGATGTTCAGAAAATGCAGCCGGCAGATTAATGGGGCCCTTAACGAGTGGGTTGTCCTGATCATTCACTCCATCAGGGGCATCACTATGAGGCACATTGGGAATACGCAACATGACGTCACGTAGTTGGGTCTGAACAGTTTCAAAGGCTTCAGCTAAAGCCTTCTCATCATCACCCAGTGTGCGACTCTCAGTTTGGAGTTTTTCGGCCGCTTCGTTCTCACCATCGCGTCGAGCGGCGCCTACTAATTTGGAGAGTTCATTAACTCGCGCACGACTGGCGTCGCGTTGAGCGGTGATATCGCGTAATTGACCGTCTAGGGCAATGGCGGCGTCGAGTTGTTCAATGATCTCTGGCTTGCCACGCCGAGCGAGAGCAGCCTTCACGGCGGCGGGGTCGTTTCGTAATAAACGGACATCAATCACAGAAACATCAGGTTATCCCGATGGGAGTTGCCAAGCCCTACGACTAAAGTCAGAACTGTGAACGGCGATCTTTCTCCACTCAATGATCCCCCCTCGTTGAGCCGTATTGACCTTACGGAACCCACGCTTATTGTTGAGCAACTGTGCGTGCGCTACGGGGATCTACTGGCGGTTGACAATATTTCATTCTCTGCCCGAGCGGGTCAAGTGACTGCGGTTCTAGGACCCAACGGTGCGGGTAAAACAAGCACAATTGAGGTCTGTGAGGGTATTCGCAAGGCCACTAGTGGGCAAGTGCGAGTCCTCGGTCTTGATCCAGTCAAAGATCGCCGCATTCTCGCCAAAAAGATGGGCGTGATGCTCCAAGATGGTGGCATTTACCCAAGTGCCCGGGCCATTGATGTTGTACGCCAGTACTGCGGGTTATATGCCTCGGGCCGAGACAAGATTGTGGCACCTGACGAACTCCTGGACTTGGTCGGTCTCAGCGAGCGACGACTCTCCCCTTGGCGTCGCTTGTCTGGAGGCGAAAAACAGCGTCTCTCATTAGCGATGGCTCTAGCAGCCCAGCCACAAATAATTTTCCTGGATGAACCCACGAGTGGCGTTGACGTCAATGGCCGTACGACTATTCGTCAGATCATTCGCCGACTAGCTGATCAAGGAGCAACAATCATTTTGGCGACTCATGAATTAGATGAGGCCGAAAAGGTTTGCGATCGGGTCATCATCTTTGACAAGGGCAAGGTTCTTGTTGAGGGGGGCCTTGATGATGTCCGTAGGGCGCGTCGCGTCGTGAGATTACGTACTGTTCGTCCACTTGACCTCACCGATATGCCCGACAACTTGGCGGGTTGGCTGGTTGAAGATGCCCCTTGCGATTACAGCATTGAAGATGCTCCGCAAGGACTGATCGCAGCCCTCGCAGTGTGGCTCTCCGAACGCGGTATTGATGTCGTCGAACTCAGAACTGGTATGGCCAGTCTTGAAGACACTTTCAAAAAGCTCACGGGGGGTGCCCCGTGAAGACTTCAGCTAGTCCATTGCGTGCCCAGTTACGCGCCGAACTACAGATCTTGGCGCGCAATGGCGAACAGTTATTACTCACGCTGATTATCCCCGTGATGCTGCTGGTCTTCTTTGGGATGACTGACGTGTTGCCCACAGGTTTTGACGACCATATGGATTTTCTCACTCCCGGTGTTATCGCTCTGGCGATCATGAGTAGTTCAATGGTCAGCCTCGGTATCGCTACAGGCTTTGAACGCAGTTACAAGGTGCTCAAACGCCTAGGAGTGACTCCACTGGGGCGTCCACGATGGCTGATCGCAAAAGTGATCACTATTTTGGTAGTGCAGTTCATTCAACTCGGCATCTTGATTCCTGTGGCATTACTTCTTGACTGGCAAGCAGATGATGCTCAATGGCTTGTAGCTATTGGCGCAGTTGTCACTGGCAGCATTGCTTTCGCTGGTCTTGGTCTATTCATTGCTGGCCGCCTGCGGGCTGAAGTCAACTTGGCGGCACAAAATGGTTTGTATCTATTGCTTCTTTTACTCGGAGGAATGGTTATACCTTTTGATAAGTTACCGGATCCTGTTGCCGCAGTAGCAAAGTGCCTGCCGTCGGGAGCCCTTGCCGATGTCTTGCGTGAGGCTCTCGTGAACGGTGGTGATCGCCCAGCAACCTCATGGCTGGTTTTAGGCATCTGGGCACTCGTTACCCCAGTGCTAACCGCACTTACTTTTCGCTGGGAATAGTCTTCAGCGGTTATTGGGCTCGGGTTGCGGGGGTGATGCGTTGAAAGCCCTTTCAACATCTGCGGTCGTCAACTCTTCCTCTTCTCGAACGTAAGCACTCTCATTTTCACGTCTGAAAGTGAACACAAAATTCTTGATGAACATCACTCCGATGATTGTCCAAAGGAATGCAGACCCGCCAAGTTTCATCATCGC
>SHUW01000051.1 GCA_009694465.1 Ilumatobacteraceae bacterium | reverse complement strand
AACTCTTTCGAAGAGTTTTGATATGTCGCCCGCATCCCATGTGAAGACCGACTGGATCACTCGTGACCATCAGGCCCGCCGTGCTGTTGAGCAGATGCATCGTGATGAAAACTCTTTGACAGCAAGTGCTGTGAGTCGCCAGTTAATTAATGCTTTAGATCCAGGTAGCAACCTTGTGCTGTCATCATCAATGCCCATTCGCGATATGGAATGGTTTGGCGGAGATTGCTCCAAGTTTCGCGTCTTTTCAAATCGCGGAGCAAATGGAATCGACGGTGTTCTGGCGACTGCGATTGGAGTCGCTGTGGCGACCGGGCATCCCACAGCGGTGCTGATGGGAGATGTCGCTTTTGTGCACGACTCGTCAAGTTTAATAGCTCTCAAAAGACGCGATCTCAACCTCAAAATTCTCGTCACCGATAATGATGGGGGAGGGATTTTCCATTATCTCCCACAGGCAACATTGCTTGCTCCTGATGTGTTCGAAACGCTTTTCGGCACTCCCCATGACACGAACATCGCCCAACTTGCGCAAGCGCACGGTTTGCCTACCTTTGAGGTGACATCTTCGGCTGAACTAGAGGCAGCGCTATCCACTCCTGGCTGCGCTGTGATAGTCGTCAAAACTGATCGCCACAATGAGGTGCAGCATCATCGTCTGCTGCATGAGGCGGTACACAGCGCACTTTCGCTGTGAGCGAATTTTACGGTCGTACGATGGCCGACAACATGGCCTGAAATTTGGCTTGAGTTTCTGCCAACTCAGCATCCGGATCTGAAGCCGCGACGATTCCTCCGCCGGCAATCAGCCGAGCGGTGAGTCGGTCATCGGAGAGTTCGGCGCATCGAATAGCCACTGCCCATGTTCCATTTCCAGAGCCGTCGACCCAACCAACAGCGCCCCCATATGGTCCACGATCAAGTTCTTCCACTTCGGCGATGAGAGCCAAGGCAGCGTCACGCGGATGACCGCCTAGCGCAGGCGTCGGGCTCAGAGTCCGCACAATCTCCATCACGCTGGGGCGGGCTGCACTCAGATGACCCTCAATGAGCGTGCCGAGATGCTGCACATTGGCAACTTGTAATACGGATGGTTCGGGTTCCCAGTCAAGGTATGAACACCATGGCAACAACATTTCATGAATGACATCAATGACCACTCGGTGCTCAACTTGATCTTTCATACTGGCGATGAGTTTGCGCGCTAGTTCATCGTCGGTCTTTGGATCACCTGTACGAGGGGTTGTACCTGCCAAGGGATGAGAACGAATGCGATCGCCTTTGATCTCGACAAGAAGTTCGGGGGATGCGCCGATGAAACCGTTGATCGAATAGCGGTAGCTACGAGCAAAGGTGGCGCGTAGTCGAAGAAGAACCGCATGGACGTCAATAGGAATTGAGCTAGTGACACGAATTTCTCGTGCGATTACTGCCTTGGTAATCGCACCAGAACGAACGGCATCGCGAGCGGCAAGCACAGCCTTCTTGTAGGTCTCGATAGGTGTAATTGGCCGCACATTGAATATTGACGGTTTGGGCTGTGAGGCAAGTGCAGGAGAAATTGTTGGAGACGCATCATCAATAGTCGTGATCCAACAGTTTCCTGCTTCGTCTTTTCCGACAACCTTGCGTGGAATAACTAATGTCGCTGGCGCCATTCTTTGAAATGCAATATTGCCAATGGCGATCGGCCCGACATCGAGCGAAGTTTGGTTGTCATGGTCAATAGTGCGGAGAAAATCAGCCGCTGTATCCGCGGAAATGCTCTGTGCGATTCCTTGACCGGCGAAACCAACACCGTCGCGGACAAAAAGATAACCATCTCCGCCGGCGACATCGTTGAGATCAACTGCTGCATCAAAGAATTGCGTTGTTGCTCTCATCACTCATTGGATCAATCTCTAGTGGCGAGCATCAGCTGAGTGAGTCCACCAGATAGCTGTTGATGAGTGGCATCGGAGAAACCAGCATCGCGCAGAGCGCTGAGCATCTCATCACGTGGTGGCAGATAGGCCACGCTTTTGGGTAGATAGCGATAAGCCGCTGGATCAGAGAGCCAGCCACCAATTTTCGGAACAACCTTTCCGAAATAAATTCCGTTACCGAATCGAATCAATCTATTTCGCGGTACACCAACATCGAGTAGAGCGATCCGACCACCAGGTCTGACGACACGCGCTAATTCTTGAAAAAAAGCGGGTAGGTCAAGCAGGTTGCGTAAGGCGAAGCCACACGTCGCCCCGTCCACGCTGTGATCGCCGACAGGAAGATTCAAAATGTCCGCTTGGGATCGCGGTGATCCGGAACGATCGGCAGCCAACATGCCGAATGAGAGATCCATGGAGAGAGGGCGTAAACCCGCTTTACGGAGGTCGACGCATAGATCTCCTGTGCCACTTGCGAGATCAAGAACAGTACTTCCCGTTGGCAAATTCAATAACCGCACAGTCCGCTTGCGCCAACGGACATCTAGGCGAAAGGTCATAATCCGATTGACTAAGTCGTAGCGCGGAGCAATCGCATCAAACATTTCTCTGACGGCCTGCACCTTGGCAGCGCCCGTAGGTAACTCGGCGGTATCCCAGGATTGTCCGAGACCCTCAGAGGGGGTGCCTTGTTGATTGTCGTTCACCTCATCAGACTAAACCTGTGCGACCCCGATGGCGATTTCGGACTCGTAGATATTCGTCACCATCAGGCATAATGAACACTATTGAAAAGTGAGCACTATTGCTTGAGGGGGACGAAATGATTGATTTCACATTGGCGCCAGAACACGAAGAGATTCGGGCCAGGGTCCACAAGTTCGTTGAGGAGCAGATCAAGCCATCGCTTGAGCCTTTCGGTCATCGCGAGGAAATGGACAGCGAGACTCACAAGAAATATGTCACCGAACTCATCAAGTTACGCAAGAAGGCCGTTGAAGAAGGGTTGTGGTTGCCACATATGCCCAAAGAGTGGGGCGGTATGGGCTTGGGTCATGTGGCCCTAGCGATGGTGCAGTCAGAAGTCGCTAAAACTCGTGTTGGTCCTTGGGTCTTGAACTGCGCAGCCCCAGATGAGGGCAATATGCACACACTTGTGCACTGGGGCACGCCTGAGCAAAAAGAAAAGTATCTCAAGCCATTATGTGCAGGGGTTTCATCTTCATGCTTCGCTATGACCGAGCCAGAAGTTGCTGGATCGGATCCAACACTGATTCAGACGACGGCGATAAAAGATGGTGATGAATGGATCATCAATGGACACAAGTGGTTTATTTCAGGTGCTCATAGTGCCAAGTTTGCGATTTTGATTGCACGCACCGAACTTGATGTTCCCGTTGGTTCACGTGGAGCGAACACTGCGTTCATTATCGATTTGCCGTCAACCGGTTGGAATAATGTGCGCGAAATAGCAACCATGCATGGTCCTGGTGGCCACAGCGAGATTGTGATTGACGATCTACGAGTACATGATTCGCAGATCCTTGGAGGTCGCGGCAACGGACATCGTCTTGGTCAGTACCGTCTTGGACCTGCTCGTTTGGCGCACTGCATGCGTTGGATCGCGCAAGCTGAAACAGCACTCGACATGATGGTTGATCGTTCGCTGAAGCGTTATTCACATGGTTCATTGCTCGCTGAAAAGCAAGGTGTGCAGTGGCTGATCGCCGACTCAGCGATGGAGCTCTACCAGTGCAAGTTGATGGTTCTGCATGCGGCCTTCAAGATTGACCGTGGAGACGATTTCCGAACCGAAGTTTCGATGGCTAAGCACTTCGTTGCCAACAGTTTGAACAGAATCATTGACCGCGCTATTCAGGTTCACGGCGCCCTCGGCTATTCGACGGACACCCCATTGGCAAACATGATGCAGCAGGCACGCTGGGCCAGATTCGCTGACGGTGCGGATGAGATTCACCAAATGCGAATTGCCGAAAACACCATCAAGGCTTTTACTGACCATGGCACGACGCGTACTGCGACTGGCGATTTACCGCTCTAGTTTTCTTGGGCAACGATCGATTTCGCCCAGCGATAGTCAGCCTTGCCTGATGGTGATCTGACAATTGAATCGTGAAACACGAAAGCTTTCGGCAACTTATAGCGCGCGATGTGTTTAGCGGCCTCGGCGAGTAATTCTGTTTCGCTGACCACTGTGTTTGGACGAATCTGCACGACGGCGACAACTTCTTGGCCCCATCTCTGACTTGGCCGACCGGCGACAACACAATCGACGATGGCAGGGTGGGCCTTGATTGCCATCTCGACTTCTTCAGCAAATATTTTTTCGCCACCTGAGTTGATTGTCGCCGAGTCGCGTCCTCGAAGTTCAATGAACCCATCGCTTGCAAGAACAGCACGATCACCGGGAATGACATAGCGCACACCATCAATCGTTCGATACGTTCGCGCAGTCTTGTCTGCATCACCCAAGTAGCCGAGTGCGAGACGTCCGCTCTTGGCTAGCCAGCCTGAGTCAGGGTGATCGGTCTCACTATGGCCAGGTGATAGTAGTCGCGTACAATCTGCATCAAGAACATGATTTTGTGGGGATAACGGGAAGCGTCCAGTTGTCGCCACTCCGTGACCTGACGCATGAGTGAGTTGGCCTCCTGCCTCTGATGATCCGAGACCGTCAATAATCATCACATGCGGCAAAAGTTGTAGTAATTCTTCTTTGAGATGTACTGAAAGGATGGCGCCACCAGAAAGCAAGACTGTCAAACTGCTGAGGTCGTAATCGGCAACACGGAGCTGATCGATGAGGGGCCGAGCAAAAGCGTCACCGACAATCAAGAAGAAATCAATCTTCTCGCGTTCAACTGTGGACCACATATCGTGAGCATCGAGTCTCTCGGGTATTGATGGAATGAATACGGTGCCGCCAGCGTTCCAAGTTCCGAAGGCCACCCAGTGTCCAGCACCATGCATAAATGGAGGGGCAATGAGGGCCCGTCGCCCAGGTGTGGCGGCTAAAAGATCGGCAATCGTTGTTGCCTCGCGCGATGCTCCGAAGCATTCTGTGAGGGCATCTCCCTGCCTCCACATCACGCCCTTGGGCATGCCTGTGGTGCCGCCGGTGTACAAGATGTAGAGGTCGTCGGGTTGAGCAGGTTCTGGAAGTGCTTCATGTGAAGCCGAGAGAGCATCTTCGTACCACACCGCTCCCGGTAAGAGAGGTTGAGCGGAATCATCAGCCACTTGGAGGAGTAAACGAACCTTGGGTAACTGTGGGAGCACGCTTGCTACTAGTGGAGCAAAGGCTGAGTGAAAGACGATGACGCTGGCAGCGGAGTCAGTGAAAACATATTGCAACTCTTCGGCCACGTAGCGGTAGTTGATATTCAGCGGAGCAACCCGAGCCTTAAATGACCCGAGCATGCACTCCAGGTACTCATTGCCATTGTGTAAATAAATAGCGAGGTGATCCTGCCCACTATCTTGGGGAGCCAAGTCGGCCCGTTCCGTGGAGCAACCAAAGCCATTGTCGTTGAGATAATTGGCAAGACGACGCGTGCGCGCGGTGACTTGACGCCAAGTCAGGCGACGCTCGTGAAAGACGAGACATTCCTCATCGAGTCTGCTGTTAGCGATTGCCTCATGAACCTGACCGACGGTGAATTCCTGCACGCAATGAATGTAGGTTGTCACGCTCTATGGGTACGAATCAGACAGAGTGTGCTGAGATCGCTAAGGTTCGTATGTGGATCTTTCTGTGCCCCCCATTTCTGGAAAATCAAAGGACGGAATCGTTTTTGGTGTTTTCATCCCGCAGGGCTGGAAAATGGAGCTGTCCTCGATTGCAGATCCTGCTGATAAGTGGGCCAAGACCGTTGAAGTCGCAGTGTTAGCCGATGCTTTGGGGTACGACTCGCTGTGGGTTTATGACCACTTCCATAATGTTCCCCGTCCTGCACATGAGACCGTCTTTGAATGCTGGACAACAATCGCTGCGCTGAGCCAGCAGACTTCGCGAATTCGTCTTGGGCAGATGGTCGGTTGCAATAGTTATCGCAGTCCAGCGTTACTAGCGAAAATCACCTCAACAATAGATGTCATCTCTGGTGGACGTCTGGAGTGGGGGATTGGTGCGGGCTGGTATGAAAATGAATACCGCGCCTACGGGTATGAGTTTCCAAAGCCAAAAGACCGGATCGGCATGTTGCGCGAAAGCGTGGAGATAGTCCGCAGTATGTGGACAGAAGCCGAGACCACATATAAGGGCAAGTATTACGACATCATTCGTGCGAATTGTGATCCTAAACCGATCCAAAAACCCACACCGCCGATTTGGATTGGTGGAGGTGGTGAACAGTTGACCTTGCGCGTTGTGGCGATGCATGCTGATTGCTCAAACTTCGGCGGTTCGCCAGAAGAATGGGCGCGTAAACGTCAGACTTTGCTCGGACATTGCGCAACGGTCGGCCGCGACCCAGCGACTATTCGGATGACCTGGTCTCCTGAACTGTTTATTCGAGAAACTGAAGCGGAATTGAAAGAGGCCGGATCGCGCAGTCTCTTCGGAGAGAACTACGACGAATGGCGTAACGGCAACCTAGTGGGAACTCCCGATGAGGTCGCTGAAAAGGTTGCTACTTATCTCAAACTTGGCTGTAGTGGGTTCATACCGTGGAGTGCTGATTACCCTGAAACACAATCAATTGAACTATTCGCTAAAAAGGTCATGAGCAATTTTCGCTAGCCCGTTTGCGTAGTAGTTTTCAGACGAATTCGTTGATCAGATATACGAACGGAAAATAATTTCTGCAACACAAGAAGGCTTCGTAGAACCTTCGCATTCAAAGGTGAATTCCATCGTCATCTGCACGCCATTAGCGATCTCTTCCACTTCAAGCAATTTCACACCGAGGCGGACTCGACTTCCGACAGGTACCGGCGATGGGAAACGAATCTTGTTTGCGCCGTAGTTGACGCCCATCGAAAAACCGTCAATGCGGACCACGGTCGGGTAAAGCATTGGTCCAAGCGAAAGCGTGAGATATCCATGAGCGATGGGTCCGCCAAACGGACCACTTTTCGCCCGCTCAACGTCGATATGAATCCACTGGAAGTCGCCAGTGGCCTCGGCGAACTGTTGAACTCGCTCCTGTGTGATTTCAAGATATTCGCTGTAACCAAGATGTTGGCCAACATTGCTTTTCAGTCCTTCGACTCCGGTAATCACTCGTGCGCTCATGAGACGAGTTTAGTCACGAATACCAGACTCGTTGATGCTCGCGGCTGTGCGGATGCAAAAGAAGGGCGCACAAAGCAATTTCAAAGATGACCCCAAAAGTGTCTTGCCCAGTGAGTTTGTCAATGAGTCCGTAACGGTCAAAGGGGGAGAGAATCCACAAGCGAAGGAGGAAGGGGGAGAAGGCGGCAAAAAGTGCAAAGTAATAACCGATGCGCCGACCATTGGCCATCAAGAACCCACCACCGATAAAGGAGACCACCACTAGGAGACCTACTGCCAGCCCAAGTGCGCCTTTGCTCACTCTCGCGACGCCGATCCAATCGGACTTGTCTAAGAAGGCGACGAATGCGAAAAAACCATTCAAATACAACAGCCACGTGGCGATCTGCAAAGTCTGTGGTTGCATGCGATCAAACCAAGTACGAGGGTCTAATTGTTGGTGCGAACGTTTTCTTGTCATCTCTCTAGAGTGTCACATTGTGGTCTGTTATGTGACTCTTTGACAATAAAACCTCTGCGGTTGAACAACGGCGGTAGCGTTCACTGCGTATGCGCTCTGGTTTCGTCACTCTTGTTGGTCGCCCTAATGTCGGTAAATCAACGCTGGTGAACGCCATTTGTGGCAAGAAGATCTCCATTGTTTCTGATAAGCCGCAGACCACTCGACGTCAAGTACGTGGCATCCTGACGCGCCCAGATAGCCAGATTGTCTTTGTTGACACGCCAGGACTGCATAAGCCAGTGACGGCTTTGGGCGAACGTGTCAATGCTGCTGCGATTGGAAGCATCGCTGATGTGGATGTCGCATGCTTGGTGATTGACGCAACGATGCCATTTGGATCCGGCGATCAATGGGTCGCCGATCGTCTTGACCTCACGAAGACTATTATCGTGGTCAACAAAACCGACATCGCAAGTAAAGATCAAGTATTTAAACAACTCATCGCCTCTTCAGGTCTTGACGCTTTGGCATACTTTCCGATCTCGGCAAAATCAGGTCACGGTGTGGCCGAATTGGTGGCACATATTTCGCAACGTATGCCTGAGGGACCGATGTATTACCCCGATGACATTTTGAGTGATCTCCCTGAAGCTGATTTCGTTGCTGAGTTAGTACGCGAGCAGTTGCTGGCCGCCACTCACGATGAACTGCCGTATTCCATTGCCACGCGAGTCACTGAATGGGAATGGCCGCGTATTCGTGTTGAGATTATTGTTGAACGCGAAAGTCAAAAAGGAATGGTCATTGGCAAGGGTGGTCTTGTTTTGAAGAAGGTCGGTATTGCCGTACGCGAGCAGTTGCCACCAGGTGTGTTTATCGAATTGCATGTCAAAGTTGATAAAGATTGGCAACGTCGCCCTGACCGAGTTCAGCGTTTGGGTTACTAGTTAGGGCCGACAGTCAGCAGGAGAAGCCAGTTGGCAACAGGTTTGAATAATCCTCGCAGGTCACTAGGTCACCTGCAGATGTGAGATCTCCTCGGCCCCGAGGAACAATCTGTGGGCGGCCATTGGTGGTGAAAGCGACCTGACCAATCCCAGAACGACGAGTCAGTGTTAAGACGATTTGTGCAATCGCTAACCGTTGTTCGACACCTGGAACCTCCGAACTGAAGTTTGGCGAAAGGTCCACTGTGGCAATACCGCGTTGTAAGTCAACGAGCACAAGAAAATCATCAGGTAACGCGTTGCGTAGTCCGATGGCGACATCGCCTTCAGGTAGCCCCTCTGAAAGTGCAAGCAATACTTGAGTGGGAGTGACAGGGCTAAGAATAAATCTTTCAATAGGTATCACTTGATTAGCGACCACAAAAAAGAGACTGACAGACTCCACCGGAATCGTGGATGTTTCGGGTGTACTTGACTCAACGGGTAATGCGATGGACGTTGAAGTGGATGTGCTCGTGGTGATGGTGGTGCTGCTCGGTGTATTGAGTTCGTATGGGATATTTGCTGGGTCGACGTACTGCACAGAACCACTGTCGGGAATGGTGCACGACAGTAACGAGGAAATACCCAGGATGCCCATCAGGGTATATGTGAGACGAGGAGGAAAAATCATGATTTGACCTCAGGGAACTCTACGACAAAGCGGGCTCCACCGTTTGGCGAATCCTCAACCCATGCAAGTCCGTTGTGTGCCCGAGCATGTTCAGCCACGAGGGCCAGGCCGAGACCCGTACCGCCAGATCGCGAGCGACCAGCAGAGCCACGGGCGAATCGTTCAAAGATGCGTGCCCTTTCATTGTGTGTCACGCCAGGCCCATTGTCTTCAACGGCTATCCGCGTCGCTTGCCGTTCACCGACTTCAATAGACACGCGGCTCACTCCACCACCGTGAATGCGGGCATTATCCAAGAGGTTGGCCATAATTCGCTCGAATCTTTTTTTATCCACTGAGGCCAGACCATCTGAGTCGGGAGCGACCTCAATGATGATGTCGTCAATGCCGTAGCGTCCAGCGATGCGAGTGATGAGGGGCGCGAGGTCGGTCTCCTCACGATTTAAATCGGTGATCCCGACATCTAAGCGAGAAAGTTCTAAAAGGTCGAGAACCATTTGGTCGAAGCGTCGAATCTGTGAGACGACTACGTCTAGAGCTTGTTGGGTTCGGTCGCTGAGGTCTGCGCGACGAGCATCCAAAACCTCAACGGCAGCGGCCAGCGCAGTGATGGGAGAACGCAACTCATGGCTGACGTCTGAAGCAAAACGTGCTTCGCGCTCAATACGGGTTTGCACGGCGTCCGCCATGCCATTGAAGGAGGCCACCAGCCGTGAAAGGTCTGGGTCATCTTCTTGATCAAGTCGAGCGTCCAGACCTCCATCGGCGATCTCACTGGCGGCCTCGCTCACCCTTTCTAGAGGCTTCATCAGACGACGACTGGCCCACACTCCACCGAGAGATGACAGAGCACCAGCGATGATGATTCCGAGAAATAGCGCCGACCCAATCGCGTTCAAAGTCCGTTGCTCATTAGTCAAAGGGAAGGCTTCAAAGTAAGTGGCGTTGATCTCGGCGATATAGACGCCGACGGCTATGTACGGTTGACCATCAACGGAGAAGCGTTGGCGGGAGGTCGCTCCGGCAAGTGTGGAGGCCACAAGTTCAGGAGGAAAAACCTGTTGGGTGTAACGAATATCCTGGGAGAAATAAAGATCCTCGGGGGCTAAGTGAAGAACCGAAAACCCATTCTGCTCGGTTCTGATGCCGGAGATGAGTTCAAATGCCTGTGAACGACGGGTGCGTAATTGGGTGCGGATCAACTGAGCATTGTTGAAAGACTGCCGCTCGACGATTTCGGTGCGACGTTCGAGTAGATACGAACGGGCACTGACGTAACTCACCGCTGATAGTGACAGGGAAGCTAGAAGCCCCGTCGCAAGGAAAAGCAGAGTGACCCGACTTCGGAGGCTCAGCTTGCGAAGGCGGGAAGGAACTTGCACGTTCCTATCCTTGCCCAATTTTGAGTTCACCGCAGAATGTAAATCGCCCGGCTCGGGCAATAAGCCAGCGAACCGGGCGAGACAGGGCACGCTGGGAGGTGAGGATCAGGGGGAGGAAGACCCCCACCGCACCAGCGTGAACGGGGACAGTCTCGCGAGACTGTGTGTTGAGTAAGTGCGCAAAGTGTGCGTTTTGTGTAACAAAGTGTTTTTCTGGATAAGAATGCCTCAGTGAACTCCCTGCTCTTTATCGAAGATGACGACCATATTCGCCTCGCGTTACGTCTGGTTCTCGAAGATGAGGGGTATCGGGTTCGTGAGGCTGCCGATGGTCGGAGCGGTTTGGCGGCTTTCCACGCAGAAGAACCTGACCTGGTGCTTTTGGATCTCCGGTTACCCGATATATCGGGTTTCGACGTGTGTCGGGCCTTGCGGGCGATGTCGATCGTTCCAATCATTATGGTGACTGCTCAGACGGATACCCAAGACATGGTGACTGGTCTTGAGGCGGGGGCTGACGACTATGTGAC
>SHUW01000050.1 GCA_009694465.1 Ilumatobacteraceae bacterium | reverse complement strand
CTGTGCGCTCCAACTCATCGTTGACCAAATAATGGTCAGCCAAAGCTAAGCCCACTGGCTCTTCTTCCTCGGCTTTGCGCAACCTTTCCTGGATCTTGTGATCTGGGTCGCCGCGTCCGACCAAACGCCGCCGTTGCTCCTCTCGCGAGGGGGGCAAAACAAAGATCAAGACAGACTCGGGGTGAGAGACTTTCACTTGCTGTGCTCCATCAACCTCAATTTCTAAGACAATGTCGCGCCCCGTCGTCAGATCGGGAGCGGGACTGCCATAATAATTTCCGAGGAATTCAGTCCATTCCAAAAATCCACCCTCGGCAAGGTGAGACTCAAACTTCTCGCGGGTAGTGAAGACATAAGCCTCATCTTTTTCCCCTGGTCGCTGGGACCTTGTTGTCCAGGAGCGACTCAGCAACAAGGTCTGATCGCGCTGCAAAAGAGCGTCCACAATTGTGCCTTTACCTACGCCACCTGGACCGGACACGATAATGATCAGCGCAAGCGCCGGCGATGAGGATGCGGGCGGGATGGCCCGCGATGTCATTTGGCGAGGTGTTCGAGCAGAGCTTTCTTCTGCTGATTGCCAAGACCCTGAATTTTACGATTATCGGCGATGCCGACTTCTTCCATGATCTTGCGGGCTTTGACTTTGCCCAGCCCAGGAAGGCTTTCCAGCATCGCTAGGACTCGGAGTTTGCCGACATTAGGGTCAGTCGAAACGATAGCGTCAGCCACGCTCAAGGTCCCTTGCTTGAGTTGGACTTTGATGATGGCCCGGGCGGCACGAGCTTCGGCAGCCTTGACGAGGGCCGCTGCACGCTGTTCGGGTGTGAGTATCGGAGGAGTAGCCATATCTGAACCGTACAGAGATAGCGCACGCTATGGGTGGATACCACCGCTGTGTGCACGACCAGTCAGATCAGCAAGCACCCCTATTTTGCGCTCCCTCACCCAATTTTCGAGTTCATTGGCGATTTTGAAGCAAGCCCGAGGGTCAGCGAATGTGGCAGTACCGACTTGAACAGCACTGGCGCCAGCCAACATCAACTCGGCAGCATCCCAACCCGAGGCCACCCCGCCAACACCCACAATGGCCAGATCGGGCACCGCCGCATGCACATCAAAGACTGCCCGCACGGCCACGGGATGAATCGCCCGTCCTGAGAGACCTCCTACCCCGTTGCCCAGCACGGGTCGCCCAGTGTGCGGGTCAAGTACCAGTCCAACGACTGTATTGATCAACGTCACCGCGCTCGCCCCAGCATTCTGCACGGCGCGCGCCACATCAATGAGACGATCCGTGTTGGGACTGAGTTTGGCCCACAACGGTCGTTGAAGAATCATGCAGGTTGCGATCACGCTCGCTGAGAGTTCAATATCGTGCGCGAAAATCCCATGCCCCGAAAGGTTCGGACATGACAAGTTCACTTCCACGGCAATCACCGTGTCGCGATATGGCGAACTCTCTAAACCTTTGCTCAACAATTCGGCAGCGCGTCGATATTCCTCAACCGATTGCCCCCAGATACTGACAACGGCTTTAACTTGAGCGGTCGCCATGGCCGGCAAATCATTTGCTAGCCAGTGCGCTACTCCCGATCCCTGCAGACCCACAGCGTTGATCATTCCTTGTGCGATCGGATGCACTCGCGGTGCTGGGTTGCCAGCCCAAGCCTCTGCACTTAATGACTTCACAACAACTGCTCCGAGTGTTGATAGGTCACCGTATGCAGACAACTCGGCACCGTGGCCGGCTGTTCCTGACGCAGCAATGATCGGATGCGCCAACTCAAGTGATCCCACCTTGACGCTCGTGGCGACAAGGCTTCGATCAGCGGCCATGATACTCCTGCAGACTCTTGACCTCGAGAGGATGGTCGAGTTGTTCAGCCATACCTTGCACCGCCGCCAATGCTGCTTCAACAGTGGTCACCGAACTCACATGATTGACATTGGCTGCTTTGCGAATTGCTTCGCCGTCAGTACGACCACCACGACCTTGCGGTGTGTTGACAACGAATGACACTTCGCCCGAAGCAATCAAATCCACGGCGGTGATCGCCGCATTTTCGTTGACCTTTCCGACCACCTTGTCGACATCCATTCCAAAGCGCGCGAGATACGCCGCGGTTCCAGTTGTCGCGGCAATACCAAAACCTAAAGCACGCAATCGGTGAGCAACCACAATGCCCGCTGGTTTGTCACCATCTGCCAAGGAGAGAAAAACCATCCCAGTTGTTGGCAACACTGTTCCTGCCGCGAGTTCGGCTTTGTAAAAGGCTCGACCGAAAGTTTTGTCAATACCCATGACCTCACCCGTTGAGCGCATTTCTGGTCCGAGCGCAGTATCCACTTCAGGGAAACGACTAAATGGCAAAACAGCCTCTTTAACTGCGACCGTGTCAGGGAAATCAAGTAAGACCGAGTGAGTGAGTAGTCCCTCACGACGGAGTTCAGCCAAGGTCGAACCAAGCATCACCCGTGTGGCCACCTTGGCCAATGGCACCCCAGTGGCCTTGGCTACGAAGGGCACTGTACGACTGGCTCGCGGGTTGGCTTCAATCACATACACACTTGTACCAACAACCGCATATTGCACATTGATCGGACCGCGTACATCTAATGCCGCAGCGATCGCTGCGGTGTACGCCTCAATCACTTCAACAACCCACTTCGGCAATGTTTGTGGTGGGATCGCGCAGGCTGAGTCACCCGAGTGAACGCCAGCCTCTTCAACATGCTCCATGACTCCACCGATAAGTACTTCGCCAGTGTGATCACGAATCGCGTCCACATCCACCTCAGTGGCATCTTCGAGAAAACGATCAACAAGTACTGGACGTTCTGCTGATAGCCCACCCTCTTTTCCAAGACTGCCGAAATCAGAAAGTTCAGCCATGGCGCGTGTCAGGTGATCGCGATCATGCACAATCTGCATGGCTCGTCCACCGAGCACATAACTCGGACGCACTAACACCGGAAATCCGACTCGCTCAACAATCGCCATTGCCTGTTCAAGGTTGATCGCTGTACCACCAGGTGGTTGCGGGATCTTGAGGGATTCGCACAACTCGTTCCACTTTTCGCGATCCTCAGCCAAGTCAATGGACACAGGTGAAGTGCCAGCAATGAGTTCGGCGGGAATGAGTCCCGAGAGTTTCAAAGGAGTTTGACCACCAAGTGAGACGATCACTTTTGGAGCACGTCCACCGGCCGCCGCGGTTTCTGCGGCAATGACATTCAAAACATCCTCCTTAGTGAGTGGCTCAAAATACAAGCGATCAGACGTGTCGTAGTCAGTGGAGACTGTCTCGGGATTGCAATTGATCATCACTGTTTCATAACCGGCATCACGCAATGCAAATGAGGCATGGACGCAGCAATAATCAAACTCAATTCCCTGTCCGATGCGGTTGGGGCCTGAACCAAGAATGATCACTCGCGGGCGATCCGAGGGACGGACCTCATTTTCATCTTCGTATGTCGAGTAGTGATACGGAGTTTGGGCAGCAAATTCGGCCGAGCAAGTATCAACCGTTTTATAGGTCGGCAAAACTCCCGCCATTTCGCGAATCCTACGGACATCGTCTTCGTGGGTTGACCATAAATATGCCAACTGTGCATCGCTGAAGCCGACTCGCTTAATGCGCTTCCATGCTTGCTTACTCATCGCCGATGGCGACAAAGATTTCACGGCCTCGCGCTCTTCGATGATCATCAGCATCTGGTCCAGAAACCAAGGATCAACCTTGCAAGCTTGATACACCTCGTCCACAGAGATACCTCGCAGAAGCAACTCCCCAATTGTAAAAATGCGATCAGGTGTGCCAACACCAACCGAAGTCAGCAACTCTTGAGTTGAGAGATTGGCGAACTGCTTTTCTGCTGGGTCGCAGTTGAGTCCTAATCGCCCTTGTTCAAGGGATCGTAACGCCTTTTGCAAACTCTCAGGAAAAGTACGCCCGATAGCCATCACCTCACCCACGCTTTGCATTTGCGTTCCCAAGATGCCACTCGTCCCAGGCAACTTTTCAAAAGCCCAACGCGGAATCTTTGTCACGACATAGTCAATCGTCGGCTCAAAACTCGCCGGAGTCATCTTGGTGATGTCATTGGGTATCTCATCAAGCGTGTATCCCACCGCCAACTTGGCAGCAATCTTGGCGATAGGAAATCCTGTCGCCTTTGACGCCAATGCGCTTGAGCGCGAAACTCGCGGATTCATCTCGATCACGACTTGTTCACCAGTCTCGGGGTTAACCGCAAACTGCACGTTTGATCCACCAGTTTCCACACCCACACGGCGGATACAGGCCAAAGCAGCATCGCGCATCTGTTGATATTCAACATCACTCAAAGTTTGCGCAGGGGCAACAGTGATTGAATCGCCGGTGTGGACTCCCATGGGATCAAAGTTTTCAATGGAGCAAATGATCACGCAGTTATCGGCGGTATCACGCATCACTTCAAGTTCATATTCTTTCCAACCAGCGATGCTTTGCTCAATCAAGATTTCACTGATCGGACTGGCGTGCAATCCGTTTGATGCCAATTTGACAAACTCTTCATGTGTCGCCGCAATGCCCGTACCGCGTCCACCCAAAATATATGCAGGTCGAATGATGGCGGGAAGCCCGATCACTTTAATGACCTCTAAAGATTCTTCCAGTGTGTGCGCTATTCCACTCGCAGGAACCTTGAGCCCGATTTCAATCATCGCCTCTTTAAATTTGCCACGGTCTTCAGCTGTCGAGATCGATTCGGCATTGGCGCCGATGAGTTCAGGCGTGCCTGGGACCCCGACCAATCCACGTTCAAACAAGGCCATCGCTAAGTTCAGACCTGTCTGACCGCCGAGCGTGGCCAAAACGGCATCGGGTTTTTCGCGCTCAATGATTTTGGCGATCACTTCCCAAGTGAGTGGCTCAATATACGTACGGTGAGCAAAATCTGGGTCAGTCATAATTGTGGCTGGATTGGAATTGGCCAGAATGACGCGGTAGCCCTCTTCTTTGAGAACGCGACATGCCTGAGTTCCCGAATAATCAAATTCGCAGGCTTGACCGATGACAATAGGACCCGATCCGATGATCAGGATTGATGAGATATCAGTGCGCTTAGGCATGATCAGAAAGTTCCATTCTTCATGAGTTCGGCAAACTGCTCGAAAAGATAACGACTGTCGTGAGGACCAGGCCCAGCCTCGGGGTGATACTGCACACTGAATGCCCGAGCATCTTTGACCCGCATACCTTCATTGCTCTTGTCGTTGAGATTGATATGTGTCGTTGAGACTCGTCCGCCGAGGCTTTCGGCATCAACACAAAAGTTGTGGTTTTGACTCGTGATCTCAACATGACCAGAAGCCAGATGTTGGACTGGATGATTTCCACCGTGATGACCAAACGGCAACTTGTAGGTCTGACCACCCAAAGCCAAACTCAGCAACTGGTGTCCGAGACAGATGCCGAAAACCGGAACCTGTCCAACTAATTCAGTAATGGCTTGAACGGCATAGGGAACAGTCGTTGGATCTCCAGGTCCGTTTGACAAAAACACGCCCTGAGGATTCATCGCCATAACTTCAGCCGCCGTCGTCGATGCCGGCACAACCTCAATCGTGGCTATGTCTGATAGGCAACGAAGAATGGTCGTCTTGATGCCGAAGTCATAGGCCACGACTTTGAGAGGTCCGTCGCCGACGCTATAACGCTTGCCTGTCGTGACAGTGGAAACTAAATCAACTCCATCAGTGCCAGGTTCAGCACGCGCCGCCGCCAGCAACTGCTCGTATGAAGCAGTACCGAATGCGCCAGGTATCGCACCAGCATCTCGCAACACGCGAGTCAAACGGCGCGTGTCAATACCACCGATACCTGACACACCACTTTTGACCAACAATGCGTCCAAACTATTTTCAGCACGATAACTACTGTGTCGTCGCGCCATTTCACGTACGATCACTCCCCGGCAAAACGGACGTGATGACTCATTATCCAAAGATGTCACCCCGTAATTACCGATATGCGGATAAGTGAAACTGATGATTTGGCCGGCGTATGAAGGGTCAGTGATGACCTCTTGGTATCCGCTCAGAACAGTATTGAAGACGACCTCTCCAGCCGAGATCCCTGATGCTGACTCCGCGCCTATGGCCTCACCTTCGAACACACTGCCGTCAGCAAGAACTAGTGCTGCTTCACGAATTGTCATCAGATTTCCTTTTTTGTATGATTATTCATTGTACTGTATAAAAAATGATTATCCATCAGAGTTGGGCAACCCCTTCGATGACCACTCCGTGGCCGTTGAAGACCGTGTGGCGGACTTTCCCTGAGACAACCCGACCGTGATAGGGAGTGTTTTTACTTTTGCTAGCCCCCGAGTTGCGGTCCACGGTCCACTCAAGGGAAGGGTTGAATACCGTGATATTCGCCGGTTCACCGACCGCTATTGGCCGTCCATGGCGATCGTCAATCCCAGCGATCTTTGCGGGCTTCCAACTGAGTGCCGCCAAAACGTCGTACACGTCCATCCTGAGTTCGCTTAAGGAGAGAGCCAAAGCGGTCTCCAAACCCAACATTCCTGGCGGCGCTTGATCAAGGGGTTGCTCTTTGAGGTAGCTGGCATGAGGGGCATGATCGGTAGCGATGGCATCAATGGTGCCATCGGCCAAACCGTCTTTCAGAGCTCGGATATCACGGGCCGTTCGCAACGGTGGGTTGACTTTGTAGACAGTGTCAAAACTCCGCAGGCTTTCATCACTCAAGGTGAAGTGATGCGGTGCAGCCTCAGCAGTAATTGCCAGTCCTTCGGCTTTTGCGACACGCACCATGTCCACGCTGCGTTGCGTTGACAAGTGCAAGAAGTGGATCCTTCCACCAGTGAGACGGACGAGTTCGATATCACGGTGAACCATCAACTCTTCGGCGATCGCCGGCCAGCCTGGTAGCCCGAGATGACCGCAGCATGAACCTTCATGCATCACCGCTCCCGTTGTTAGGCGACTCACTTCACAATGTTGCGCCAAAGTCACATCTAGGTCACGAGCATATTCGAGGGCACGGCGCATCAATAACGGATCTTGTACGCCATTGCCGTCATCAGTAAACAATCGCACACCTGCATCGCGCAGTTCATCGTAAGGAGCGAGTGCCTCGCCTGCGCGACCCAAAGTAATGCAACCAGCGGGGACGACCTCGCACAGTCCCGCACGCTCGCCTTGTGCGCGAACAAACTCCACAACAATGCGTGAATCTTGAGCGGGTTCTGTATTTGGCATCGCCACTATCGCCGTAAATCCACCGAGAGCTGCAGCACGACTTCCTGTTTCAATTGTCTCAGATTCCTCACGCCCAGGTTCACGTAGATGAACATGCAGATCAACTAATCCAGGACTAACAATGCAGTTTGTGGCATCAAGTTCTATATCCGCGCTTGGAAGATCGTTCCCTGAGTCGACAACAGCACGAACTTGTCCAGCAGCAATATGAATGTCGGCCATACGACCGTTGCGACCTGTCAGTGGATCCATCAGTCGTCCGCCACGAATGTTGATCGTCTGTTGATTCGTCATGTTTGCACTCCAGTCGTTACTTCGCTACCACCGAGCACGTCAAAGAGCACGGCCATTCGCACCGAAACCCCATTGGCCACTTGCCGAGTGATGACATTGCCAGGCAAAGTTGCGGGGTCAACCACCATCTCCACTCCCCTATTCATCGGGCCAGGGTGCATCACTAAAGCGGTGTCACGCAATAAGGTTGCGCGCCGTTCATCAAGCCCAAAGCGTTGCGAATACTCGCCAAGATGGGGAACTAAGGCCTCGTTCATCCGTTCACGTTGCATCCGCAACATGTACAAGACATCCACATCTCCTATCACCTCATCCAGCGAACTCGAGATTTCAACAGGCCAGTCTTCAACTCCGGGTGGAAGCAAGGTTCGCGGAGCCACCAGTACCACTTGCGCTCCGAGTGCTGTAAACGCTTGGACATTGCTGCGCGCAACTCGGCTATGGCGGACATCTCCAACTATGGCTATCCGTAAACCAGCCAAACATGTCGCGCTCGGCGTTCGACCAAGCGTGCTCATCACGGTGTAGGTGTCCAGCAGAGCCTGTGTCGGATGCTGATGCCAACCGTCTCCGGCATTAATAATGCAAGCGTCAGTCCATTGGCTTAATTGCCACGGGATACCACTTGTTTTATGGCGTACTACGAATGCAGCAACACCCATGGCGCTCACGGTTTCGATAGTGTCGCGCAGACTTTCGCCTTTATTGACACTTGAAGTTGACACGCTAAAAGTCATTGTGTCGGCGGACAAGCGTTTGGCTGCTGTTTCAAAACTAATGCGCGTGCGAGTGGAATCCTCAAAAAACAAACTCACGACCGTGCGCCCGATCAACGCTGGCACCTTGGGCACGGGCCGTTGATTAACCTGCGCCATGTGCTCGCTTAACGACAGGATTCGTACGATGCCCTCAACTCCAAGTTCTTCAATGCTGCGTAAATGCTTCATTGAGTCACCCTGCGTTCAAGGGTCACTGCCTCAGATGTCACGTGCACATCCTCGTCTCGGCCTGTAGGTAGATTTTTTCCAACATAGTCAGGGCGGATTGGCAACTCGCGATGCCCGCGATCAATCATCACAGCCAGTTGCACCGATGCTGGGCGTCCGTACTGGTTCAGTGCATCAAGAGCAGCACGCACGGTTCGACCGGTGAACAGAACATCGTCCACGAGAACTACTTTTGAGCCATCAAGATCAATGGGTATATCGGTCACCGAGAGTGGAGTGACAGGTCGAAGAGAAATGTCATCGCGAAACAGTGAGACATCAAGATATCCAGTGACTAGTGGATGAGCAGATTCGCCTTCAATGTGATTGATCGCTGCTACGAGTCGATCCGCCAACCAGACTCCGCCGCGCTGCAGACCAATGATGACAACGCCTTCAAGTCCCCGATTGCGTTCAATGATCTCATGAGCAATACGAGTAATCGCTCGATTCACATCGGCTTGACCGAGTACCGAAACTCTCTGAGTTGACGGGCTGCTGCCCTCAAGATTCTTCATATGTCCTTCCGTTCGAGCCTCACGGGACTCAATTCACGGTTGATTGAAGGTTAGCAGGTTAAACGTCTTGTTGGCAGCGGTCCAGGGCCAGTTGCAAATCTGCCGGTAACGGGACCTCGAATGCGAGAGGCTCGCCAGTTATCGGGTGATCGAAAACCAATCTCTCAGCATGCAAGAAGGGTCGTCCGAGTACTAACGGGGCGCGCGCTCCACCATAATTAGGATCTCCCACAACTGGGTGACCAGTGGCCTGAAGATGGACTCTGATCTGGTGGGTTCGGCCGGTTTCAAGTTCGCAGGCCACAAGGGATACTTCGGGCTCGGGGAAAGTCACGAGGACTTCGTAGTTAGTTCGCGCAGGCTTACCACTGGCAACAACAGCCATCCGCAAGGGATCGCGCGGGTCGCGTCCAATAGGTGCATCAATCGTCCCCATTGGTGCTGATGGGTGTCCCCAAACCAAAGCTAAGTAGTGGCGTTTGACTTCGCGTAGCGACATCATCGCCACAAGTTCTTCGTAGGCCTCTTGAGTGCGCGCCACAATAAGCAGTCCCGTCGTTCCGATATCAAGACGATGGACAATTCCTGGACGATGTTCTTCACCCACTGACGAAATTTCGGGATACAGAGCAAGTAGCCCGTTCACTAAAGTGTGTTCCATATTTCCCGCCCCGGGATGCACGACCACGCCAGCGGCTTTGTTGACAACGATGATGTGTTCGTCCACATAGACAATGTCTACGAGCACACTCGGATCTGGACCTGGAAGTTCCACCTGCGGCAATTTAGAAAGATCAACTGAAACGACTTGTCCAGCCTTCAAGCGAAGCTTTCCAATCGAAGCAATTGCGCCGTCAAGTTGAACTGCCCCACTGGCAATCGTGATCGCCGCATCAGAACGACTAATTTCCGCTATCAGTGAAACAACTCGATCAAGACGTTCACCGGCCAATGATTCAGGTATCTCTTCGGTGACAATCTCAGGCATGGTCTACTTTCGGCTTTGCAAACAAATAACTCAGGACTAACAATGCTCCACCAATATCCACACACATATCGGCAACATTAAAAATTGGGAACCACTGAAAATCAATAAAATCGATGACTTTGCCTTGAAGGAAACCTTCGCCGCGAAACAAACGATCAATAATATTTCCCAATGCCCCACCCACGATAAGCCCGATCGGGACATAAGATCGGGTGGTCCCCTGCTGACGCAAAGATAGCAACAGCACCACGACCACGATTGTGGCGATGACCGCAATGAACGGGCCAAAACCTTGCCCCTGACCAAAAGCCATACCACCGTTAAAGGACAAGTTCCACTGCAACGTCCATATCACATGATCAACATGACCGTCATTGAGATGCGATACCGCCCAATGTTTGGTTAATTGATCAACGACAACAGCCGCAAGGACAACGAAAATCGCTGTCCTTGGGAAGTTTCCAAGTCGACGACCTATTACTGCATTGACCCCTGGATGTGCGGACTCCTCGTTCACTATCGCCACCTAGCGGCGCCCGATTCCGCCGACCTTCTCCTCGACGAGTTCAATCGCCCATGGAATGGCCTCAAGACGTTCGCGGGGAATCGGTCGCGTTGAAACCACGCTGTAGCCGTAGTCACCAGTGCAGATACGCACCAATGCAGCATCAATTTCTTCAACGGTTTGGCGAGCCTGATCAGACAACACGCGATCCCGTTCACGCTCAACCGCCATCGTGTCGCCCTCGCCCCCGTCCTCATCAAACTGATCGTCACCCATTCCGGCTTCTTCGATCAGTTTTTCAAGTTCGCTTTCTAAGGTTTCGGCGCGCCCCAAAAGACGGTCGCGCTCGGTAACCAACAGTCCCCGCTGAACGCGCAGAAAAGCCAAATCAAAATCCTTGTTGGAGATGATCCCGTCTTTGGTGACGGACTTTTTGCCAGGAACGGCTGGCTTCACGAACACCGGCTTGGGTGCTTTTTTCGGGACAACTGGGATAACGACTTTGGCTACGACAGGCGCAGCCTTCTTGACAGGAGCGGCCTTCTTAACAGGCGCAGCCTTCTTGACAGGAGCGGCCTTCTTAACAGGCGCAACCTTCTTAACAGGCGCAGCCTTCTTGACAGGCGCAGCCTTCTTGACAGGAGCGGCCTTCTTAACAGGAGCGGCCTTCTTGAC
>SHUW01000049.1 GCA_009694465.1 Ilumatobacteraceae bacterium | reverse complement strand
TGGGTGCATTTCGAAGTCGGTTGCGGCGGGCTCGGTTTAAATCCGAAGTTGCAACGCCAAATCAACGAGCAGGTTTTCGCTGCTGGTGCACCGAATCCCGTAGGACGAAACCCGATTGGTCATGGCATGTGTGGACCAACGGTTGCCGTATGGGGTACCGCAGAGCAGAAAAAACGTTACTTGCGTCCGTTGTTTACTGGAGAAGAAATTTGGTGTCAGTTATTCTCTGAGCCGGGTTCTGGATCCGACTTCGCCGGCTTATCGGCTAAAGGCGTACGCGATGGTGATGAATGGATTGCCAACGGACAGAAAGTATGGACCACATTGGCGCATCTCTCGCGTTGGGGACTGCTCATCGTGCGAACTGATTCCGAAGCTGTGAAGCATGCAGGAATGACGGCTTTCGTGGTGGATATGCAAGCACCTGGCGTTGAGGTGCGACCGCTGTATCAAATTACTGGCGAGGCTGAGTTCAATGAGGTGTACTTCACCGATGTGCGTATTCCACAAAACGAAATGCTGGGAAGCGTCGGTGACGGATGGCGGGTTTCTCTGACGACATTGATGAATGAGCGAGTCTCCATTGGGGGAGCGATTCCCGGCAAGGGCTCAGGTGCAATTCGCGAAGCCACAAAAGTGTGGAGTTCATTGCCTCAAGATGAGCGGGATCCTGCCACGAAAGATGAGTTGATGAAGTTATGGATTCGAGCAGAATTGCTGCGACTCACCAACATTCGCGCTTCTCAGAATCGCAAAATGGGCGATCCAGGTCCCGAAGGTTCGATCGCCAAGTTAGCAATGGCCGAATTACATAAGGACATCTATTCCTTCGCAGTCTCCATGATGGGGGCGCAAGGCATGTTGTTCCCGAGTGGATACAACAAGATTCGACCTGAGTTTGCCATGGGAATGGAAAATACCCAAAAGTCTTTCCTGCGTAGTCGAGCCAACTCCATTGAAGGTGGAACAAGCGAAGTCATGCGCAACATTCTTGGTGAGCGGGTCCTCGGTTTGCCTGGCGATATTCGCGTTGATCGCGATCGCGCATGGAGCCAAGTCCCGCGAAACTAGATAGATCAGCGACCGGTTTGTAGCAAGATTCCGACGAACATTGCTACCAAAGATGTCAATAGTCCGAGGGCGCCACCCACGGCAATGGCAAATTTTGTTTGTCCGATGCTGTGAATGAAGGCGAACATCCCTGTTGCCGCGCCCATCAAGATGTGCACGAACATGGTGATTTGATATGCCGTCGAGAGGTCTGTGCTATCAACCGCAAGAATATTCCAAATGCCAGTGACAACTAAGAGAGCAAAGGCTGGCCAAGCGACGCGGGCAAACGCCTGAGCAAGAATCTTGGTGCTATCTGCTGAGAAGCGGCGCATCTTGGGAACGAGGACGCCGATGACTATCTGCCCGCCAACCCAAACTGAAGCGCTCAGGATATGCAAGAACAATCGGATGGTCTGTGAACTTGGAGAAAGCATGGTTCACAAACTTGCAAGCACGTAACTCGCACCCAAAGAGCGATCATCAACGCTTGGACGAGATGTCATTGAGCCCCCACACATCGTAGTGATTGCAGTCTCGATAGCAATTTGCAGATCGCGCAGATTGCGTGGTGGTGGGAAGTATTCGTCTTCATCTGTGATGCGCACTTCCTCAACACCGTACAACGGTGCGAGTCTGGCGATCACCGCATCAACTAATTCTTCTGGCGCTGAAGCACCCGCTGTGACTCCCACTGTGCCGCTTAAGTCAGAAGGCAATTCGTGGGCCGAATTCACTCGGAAAACTCTGGCGCATCCAGCCTCGCGTGCGAGACGTTCAAGGGCCCGTGTATTTGATGAGTTAGCTGACCCAATGACGATGATGGCATCACATCGAGGGGCCATCGACATTAATGCTGACTGTCGGTTTGTTGTGGCGAAACACAGATCGCTTCGCCCCGGTGTCCAGACTTGGGGGAAACGCTCTTGAACTCGAACAGCGACTTCTGCCCAATCTCGATGGGACAATGTTGTCTGGGCCAGCAGCGCGACTGGTTCTGTGAATTCGGGAAGCGCATCAACTTCAGAGATTGATTCAACTCGCGAAATTGAGTCTGGAGCAACAGCCATAGTGCCGACGGCTTCTTCATGGCCTTCGTGTCCGACATAGACAATGTGAAAGCCTTTGCCAACGCGAACCTTGACTTCGTGATGCACCTTGGTGACCAGCGGGCACACCGAATCAATGACCACAGAACCCCGAGAGCGTGCTGACCGCACTACGTCTGGGGCTGATCCGTGCGCGGAGAGCATGATCGGTGATCCTTCGGGGACTTCGCTTATCTCATTCACGAAAATAACACCCAATTGTTCAAAACGTTCAACGACTAACTTGTTATGGACTATTTCGTGGTAGCAGTAGACAGGGGCATCAAAACTCCGCACCATCCAAGCCAGTGCCTTAATGGCCATCTCAACGCCAGCGCAGAAGCCTCGGGGTGCCGCTAAGAGCACTCGCTCAACCTTGGTGGTGACGACATCCATAGGGATCAGGCTAATGCTCCACGGCTCTAGATGAGATGGCGCAGGTAGCCTGCACGTATGTCTGCCAAGCAATCTGCGCCCGTTGTGGTGGCGGTCACCCCGAATTCAGCTGCCGACATAGCCGGCATGCAACCAGGTGATGAAGTGCGGATGCTGAATGGGATGATTCCACGAGACATCATTGAATGGCGCCTGATTGCTGATGAGGCGGAAGTCGAAATCGATTTTGTGCGCGGCGGTATTGAACAACACACCATGGTGACGAAAAAGGCTGGCGAACCCCTTGGGGCAGAGGTTTCAAGCGCTCTCTTTGATCGAGTTCGCACATGCGATAACCATTGTGCATTTTGTTTCATTTATCAGTTGCCCCCCGGCATGCGTCAGAGTCTGTATCTCAAAGACGATGATTATCGTTTAAGTTTCTTGTACGGCAACTTCACAACCCTGACCCGTTTTACTGAGGCAGATCTGGAGAGAGTGATTACTGAAGGCTTATCGCCACTCAATGTCAGTATTCACGCAACTGATCCGACAGTGCGCAGTGAGATGTTACGTAATCCGCGCGGCGGTATGAGTCTGCGCTGGCTCCGGCAACTTCTTGATCATGACATTTGCGTGAACGGGCAGATCGTTGTGTGTCCTGGGGTGAACGATGGAGACGTCCTTGAAGATTCAATGATCGGAATTCTTGATCGTTATGCAGATCTTCATCATGTGGCCTTAGTTCCACTCGGTATCAGTCGTTACAACAATGAAGCAACCATGCGTGCGCACACTCAAGATGAGGCGCGCGCTGTTGTTGAATTAGTTGAGCGCTGGCAAAAAATATTTCTTACACACGTAGGTCATCGCATGGTCTTTGCGGCAGATGAGTATTACCTGATGGCCGACATGGCCTTTCCAGATGGTGAAGATTACGAAGGTTTCGGTTTGCATGAGGACGGCATTGGAATGGCGCGAACATTTGAGTGGGAGTTTGACGGTCGCTTAGATCTACCAACTGGTCCCCAAAGTGGGTTTTTCGCAGCAGTGGATGGGGCTCCCGCTGAGGGCTACCGGGCTCCACGAAATCCAGCGGGAGATACAGGTTTACGCGGCTGTAGCAGTTCCGCACTTGGTGATTCGACGGGTGTCGCACTGTTACCCCGACGTACTGCACCAGTAGGAATCCTGACCGCTCCCTATGGTGCAGAGGTGCTCCAACCCTTGATCGATCGCTGTGGTCGTGATGATGTACGCATCGTCACAGTTGCTAATGATTTCTTTGGTGGCAACACCGCAGTGACTGGTTTGATGGTGGGCCAAGACATAGCCAAGGTTCTCTCATCGCAACCTCAAGGTCACCGCTATCTACTCCCAGATGTTTGCTTATCCGAAGGTCGTTTCCTCGATGGGCTCACACCGCAAGATTTACCACGACCAGTTGAGATCGTGGCAACAGACGGAATAGCCCTCCGACGAGCATTGGAAGTGGCCAGATGAGTGAAGTATCAGAAGTTCAACTCCCAGTTGCAGTCATTGTGGGACGACCGAACGTCGGTAAAAGCACACTCTTCAACCGAGTCATTGGCGAGCAAGCAGCCATTGTTGAAGACCGACCAGGCGTCACTCGCGATCGCAAGGAACTTGAAGCAAACTGGTTAGGTCACCGGTTCACATTGGTGGACACAGGGGGCTGGATGCCTGGCGGGTCAGATCTTGATACCAAGGTCAGCCGTCAGGTTGAAGCTGCCGTGCGTCAAGCCGACTTGGTGATTTTTGTGGTTGATGGTTCGGTTGGTTTAACAGACGACGACGAGTTGATGGCGGCATGGCTCCGCAAGAGTGACGCTGAGGTCATGGTTGTTGTCAATAAGGCCGATAATGATCGCCGTGAGTCAGATCGTTGGGACTTTTTGTCATTAGGTCTTGGCGACCCGTACCCAGTGAGTGCGTTGCACGGTCGTCGCGCTGGCGACTTGCTTGATGAAGTGATTGCTCGCATGCCGAGTTCGCCGTTGAGCGACGAGTACATACCGAACTACGGACTTGACCAAGATTTGACGGCCGTTGGGGATCAAAAGACCCCGCGCGTTGCTTTGGTAGGCCGACCAAATGTCGGTAAAAGCACTCTTTTCAACCGTTTAGTGGGGGAGGATCGGGCGGTCGTTCACGACATGCCTGGTACAACTCGTGATTCCATTGACACTTTGGTGGAGACAGAAGATGGTCCCGTGATCTTCGTTGATACGGCGGGTATGCGTCGTCGCTCGCGCATTGACGATTCGGCAGAGTATTACTCCCTAGTGCGTGCCCTGCGTGCAGTTGATGGATCCGACATTGCTTTATTTGTCATTGATGCCACTCAAGGTATTACTGCTCAAGATCAACGTCTAGCAGAGCGTATTGATGCTGCCGGATGTCCGATTGTGATCATGCTCAATAAATGGGAACTCATTGAAGATGCCGAAGAGCGCGAACGCATTGATCTTGAAGTGAAACGCAAATTGTATTTCGTTGATGACGCGCCAGTGTTGAAGGTTTCGGCACTCACTGGTAAGGGTGTGCACAAACTTCGTCCCGTGTTGCAAGAGGCGATTTTGCAGTATCACCGCCGTATTCCGACGCGTGATGTCAACCGTGTGATCGCAGATGCTCAGCAGCGCCAACCCGCGGGCGGAGGAGCCAAAGTGATGTATGCCTTGCAAGGTGCGACCGATCCTCCAACTTTCACCTTGTTTGTCAATCGCGAGTTGCCACATACCTATTTGCGTTACCTCGAGCGCAGTATTCGTGAGGCATTCAATTTTGGTTCAACACCGCTGAAGTTGCGGGTACGTAAACGAAGCGATTGATGTCATGCCATTTTGTGAGGATTGTGCGAAATATTGGGCGCCCAGTGCAATGCACGCTGATGGCACATGTCCAACCTGTGGACGGATCCTTGATAGCCCACAGATTGCCAGCACATTGCCCACTTATCGTCGTGTCACGGCCGAGAACATCGATATTCGCCGTTTGGCCAGCGGGCTAGATGATGATCAAGAACTTCCGAAGACGCCGTGGCATTTTAAATTGCTTGTCGTCGCGCTGTGCGTTTATTTGAGTTGGAGAATCGTCCAGATTTTTATCTGAATAAGTAGGGGCTAGGGGTGCGGGCGTGTGCGGACGCTAGGCTCGCTTGCACATATCTCGGGCTGTAGCGCAGCTTGGTAGCGCGCTTGACTGGGGGTCAAGAGGTCGCAGGTTCAAATCCTGTCAGCCCGACACAATGACGGCAGGCTCTGTTTATTCGGAGCCTGCCGTTTGTTTTCTATTCAATCCTGAGACCGTAAAGCCCGTCAGTGGATGCTCTTGGCACTAACTTTGAGACATGCTGAGTACTCCCTCCACGTCGCGCACCCTTTCCGAAGCTGCCTCAAAAGCTTTGTTGCGTGCCGCTGATGTTCCCATGGCTGACGAACGTGAGGTGAAGACTGCTGGCGAAGCGGCGTTGGCGGCCAGTGAGATTGGTTTTCCAGTCGTTGCAAAACTATGTGGTGATGCAATCGCTCACAAGACCGAACGCGGGTTGGTGCGGCTGAAATTGACCGATGTCGTCGCTGTGGAACGTGCAGCGCAGGAGTTGCTCGCAGCAGCCACCGCCCAAGATGGTGAGGTCACCGTTTTAATCGCTCCGATGGTTCAGGGAAATCGTGAACTCATCGCTGGCGTTGTTCGAGATCCTCAATTTGGGGCCAGTGTGATGTTGGGTATCGGTGGAATTTTCGCAGAAGCAATCGCCGACGTTGTCTTTCGTCCAGCACCACTTGACAGGATCACTGCTCACGAAATGATTGGCGATTTAGCGACGCAAAAATTGTTGGGCGAGTTCCGCGGGGAGGCCTGCGTCGATCGAGAAAAGCTTGTGGATGTTTTAGTTGGTCTAGGTTCCTTAGCCCACAGTCGTTCTGATATTGCCAGTATTGATATCAATCCGCTCATCATCGGATCTGATGGAGTGCCAGTGGCAGTTGATGCATTGGTGGAGATCGGTGAAGCGGATGCATCAATCGCAACTGCTCGGGCGCGTCCAAGTGTTGAGCAGTTTCAGGCGCTCTTTGAACCGCGCGGGGTCGTTGTTGCCGGGGCATCAAGTCATCCAGGAAAGTTTGGCTTCGTATCGCTGCATAATATTTTAGCTGGCGGTTTTAAGGGTCAGATATTTGGGACTAATTTGCAAGGCGAAAATGTTCTCGGGATCCAGACAGTTGCTGACATTGATCAACTCCCAGAGAATGCGATTGATTTGGTTTTTGTGTGCACTCCAGCTTCAGCGAACCCAGCGCTTCTTCGGGCTTGTGCCGCCAAGGGAGTAAAGGCAGCGTTCTTAACATCCGCGGGTTACGGAGAAGCTGGGGCCGAAGGAAAAAAGGCGGAAGAGGAACTCATTGCTTTGGCGGATGAACTTGGCATTTTGCTGGCTGGTCCAAATGGTCAAGGTGTCGTCAGTACGCCAGCGAATTTGTGTGCACAAATTGTGGCGCCGTATCCACCTGCTGGTCACATCGGCGTCGCTAGTCAGAGTGGCAATTTTGTCTCGAGTTTCTTGAATTGGTCGCGTTCATCAGGCGTGGGCATCAGTCGCGCAGTGTCTGCTGGAAATGCGGCAGCCGTCACTGTGGCGGATTATCTGGATTTTTACGCCGATGATGAAGCGACAGCGGTTGGGCTCGCCTATCTCGAAGGAATCAGTGACGGCCGTTCGTTGATGACACGTTTGGCTGGTGTGGCTGCCCGTAAACCGTTGGTTCTAGTGAAGGGCGGTGCCACTGAGAGTGGAGCACACGCAGCGGCTTCGCATACTGGAGCGTTAGCGGCCAACGACAAAATTTTTGATGGCTTTTGTCGGGCAGCCGGAATTACGCGTGCAGAAACAGTTGAGGAGGCCTTTGAAGCGGCGGCGACTTTTGCAACGCAGCCGCTACCAAAAGGTCCCAACGTCGTGATTATGACGACTGCTGGCGGATGGGGCGTTGTGACTTCGGATGCTTTGGCACGAGACGGACTCTTGAAACTGTTGGAACTTCCAGAGGACCTCAAGGCACAGATTGATGGCAAACTTCCTCCCCGTTGGAGTAAGGCAAACCCTGTCGATTGCGCAGGCGGAGAAACACGCGACACAATCCCAGAAGTCTTAGAAATGATTGCGCTTCACCCCGATGTGGATGCAGTGATTTATCTCGGTCTTGGTATCCAATCGAATCAGGCTCGTTTACTGCGTGAAGGTGGCTTTTATCCCGATCATGGCATCGAGCGGATCGTGGCTTATCACGAGCGGCAAGATGAACGTTTTGCACTTGCTGCTGACGAACTGTCACGGCGTACTGGCAAGCCGATTTTGACAGCCACAGAACTCGCAGTGGCCGATCCCGATAACCCAGGGCCACTCACCGTGCGTGCCACGGGACGCCTATGTTACGCCTCAGGTAATCGCGCGGTGACCGCTCTAGGGCATCTCTATCGGGCCGCTGAATTTCGCGCGCGCCGTGGCTGGTCAGTCGACTGATGCCTCAACAGAAAAGGGAGCGGTCCTCTCAAGTGAGTCGTAACGTGAATCCATTTCCGAAACTCATTTTTTTAGCGTTGGGACCAGCACTTGTTCTCGGGGGATTGTGGCGTCTGACGGGGTCCCAAGACAACAGTCCAGCACCCACTCCCGATGTAATAGCGGTGATGTCTCCCTCGGCTCCTCAGACCCCTGTGTTGTCGGCGCGACGCACGCCCGCAGTGCTCTCACGTGAAACTTCGGCAGTCGGTTTTGAACAGGCTCTGCGGCCTCTTGGCGGAGCGGTTCTACCTGGATCGTGTGCTGCAGTGTCAATTGATGGGGTCTTGAGTTTGTCTGATGGCATTGATACACCAGTGGTCCCGGCCAGTACTACGAAATTCATCGTGGGTGCGGTAGCGCTTGACATTCTGGGTCCGACGTTTACTTTTACGACCGAAGTCAAAGCCGAAATCAGCGGTGGGGTAGTGGGCTCGATCTATCTCGTAGGTGGTGGCGATCCGTTGCTTTCCGCGGCGTGGTATCCCAAAGACAAGAATTATTCCAAGTATGAACAAGAACCAGCGACATCGCTTGAAGCCTTGGCCGACGCAGTTGTTGCCGCCGGAGTGACTCAGATCAATGGCAATATCGTCGGAGACGCATCGCATTTTGATTCGGAGTTGTATGCCCCATCTTGGCCCATTGAATTTCGTGCGATACAGGGTGGTCCGATCGCTGCTTTGCTTGTCAATGATGGTTTAGTTTTCGGTGACTCATCTAGGTCCTCGGATCCCGCTTTCGGAGCAGCGCGAGAGTTCACGCGTTTGCTCAAGGAGCGCGGGGTCATCATTCTTGGGGCTCCAACATCAGGGCAATCTCCTGCGGGCATCGCCACGGTTGCCTCAATTTCCTCTGCGCCACTCGTGGACATCGTTGGAGAGATGTTGCGCAACAGTGATAACAACACAGCAGAGATGATTTTGAAAGAAATTGGTTTTCGTGCTCAGGGAGCTGCGACTCGTGCTGCAGGAATCTCAGCGGTGATGAACATTTTGACGAACTGGGGTATTGACCTTGAGGGTGTCACCTTCAGCGATGGGTCAGGGCTCTCGCGAGACAACAAAGTGACGTGCGCGGCGTTCTTACAGATTCTTGAGCGTTTCAGTTTTGATGATCCCTTGGTCTCACAGATGGCTGTGGCGGGTGTCAGTGGGACTCTCACGGATTATTTTATTGGAGGTCCACTTGAAGGTCGTTTGCACGCAAAGACCGGCAGTCTGGGTGGAGTCAAGACATTGGTTGGTTTTGTTGAAGTCGAAGGTGCTTCTGTGATCCGCTTTGCCCTGCTCTTGCAGACCCCAGGCATTCACGAGGAGGCTGCTTTCAAGCCTCTATGGGAGGGCATTTTGGCTGATGCTTTGGGCACCTATCCCATTGGGCCGGGAGTGGATGAGGTTGGACCGTTGAGTGTCATAAGTGCTGGTCCTTGATCGCTGATGAATATGCAGCACTATGAACTCCCGATGTTCCCACTGGGTACACCCTTGCTTCCTGATGCTGTTCTACCTCTGCATATTTTTGAACCCCGTTATGTGGAGATGCTTGAGAGGTGTTTACAAAATGCTGAACCTGAGTTTGGCGTGGTGCTGATTGAGCGTGGTCACGAGGTTGGGGGTGGAGATATTCGGGCGATGATCGGATGTGCCACGCGTATTCTTCAGGTTATTGAGATGCAAGATGGTCAGCGAGGAATTTTGTCGGTAGGCGTCAGACGGATTCGCATTGAGCAGTGGCTGCCTGACGATCCATTTCCGGTAGCAATGGTGAGCGATCTCCCTGATGAGGATTCTGGTGACATCAATCAAGGGCAGATTGAACGTTTGCGAGCCCATCTTCTTTTGCTTGCGGAATTAGCAGGTGGTGGAGCGGAGTCCTTACAAGAGTTGGCGGATCTAGAGTTGGCTTGCGAACCGAGCAGGCTTTCGTATCAACTCAGCACTTTGGCTCCGATCGGTGCAGCTGATCGGCAACGGCTTTTGGCCTGTGCCAGCCCACAGATTCGTTTAGATGCACTTGAATCAATCCTGGGCGATGTAGAGGCGGTCTTTCGCTTTGCTCTTTTACCTGATTGACCCAGTTCAGAGGCCTCTGAGGTGGGGTTTCGCCGTTCTGGTGTTAGAAATAAGGCATGTCTGACTCATCAGCCCGTCCAGTTTCGCCCTCAGCGCGAGGTGAATCTACCAGCGTTGGTGAACTTGTTGATTTGCTCAAGGATTACGCCAAACAGGAAACTCTCGGACCGCTTCAGGGGGCAGGGCGATGGTTGATGATGGGTGCTGGCGGAGCGATCTGCTTGGGTTTAGGTTTGATTGTTTTTCTGCTGGGAGTTTTGCGTGTTCTACAGACTGAACTCCATGCCTTTGACGGCGCCTGGAGTTGGGCACCATATTTGATCGTGTTCGTTCTCTGCTTGGGTCTGAGTTTTGTTTCCTGGTCCCGAGTGAAAAAAGCAACTCTTGGAAAGGAGCCCACCTGATGGCTCTAACAGCAAAGACAGAGCGCATTTCGCGCGAGGACATTGAAGCCAAGTTGCGTGCTTTGCAAGGTGATGTTCAAGGCAAAGTTGAAGATCGTAAATCGACGGTGATGATTGTCGCTGGTGGCATCGGCGTCATTTTGGTCATTGTGTTTTTCTTGCTCGGCCGTCGAAGTGGCAAACGTCGTTCGACTGTCGTAGAGATCCGTCGCGTCTAGGTTTTTGACGTGGCTATATTCTCTTATTTGCGCACTCGCAGTCTCAAAGAAGGTTTACTTCGCGGGCGTCGCGGTTGGTTCGCTATCGGAGTGGTGTTATGGACGGTTCGCCTTGTGCGACGCATCTCCAGTCGATCTCCACAGATTGTTTCCAAGGAGATTCTGCGAGCAGGAGAGTCCGTGTCGATCTCATCGCTAGAGCGTGAGGGACGTTCGAAGCGGCGTGCCCGCAAGAGCCTTTCATGAAAGTTATTTTGCGTAATCCACGACGAGAGATTGAGATTGAAGGGCGCCGTAGGGTCCATGGACTTCTGGCGGAATTGGGTTTACCGCGAGAGTCACATTTGGTTATCCGTAACGGAACTCTCGTTCCTGGCGATGAGGAACTTGATAAAGACGATGTGATTGAAATCCGCCCAGTTATCTCTGGGGGTATGTGACGTGAAGTGTCGTACCTGTCGTGGGCCAGCGATCATTGATTTACCACGGCATAACGCCAACTTCTGCGCTGAACACTTTTTACAGATGTGCCGTCGCCAAGTAGAAAAAGCGATACACGATCATCAGATGCTGAATAAAAGTGACCGTATTTTGGTGGCAGTTTCAGGCGGTAAAGATTCCTTGGCAGTTTGGGACATGTTGATTGATTTGGGCTATCAGGCTGATGGGTTATATGTGGCACTAGGAATCGGCGAATACAGTGAGGAGTCACGGGGCTATACCGAACGTTTTGCTGATGAGCGCGGTTTGAAACTCACAGTTGTTTCGTTGCGTGATGATTATGGATACGACATTCCAACGGCCAGTCGAGCGACAGGTCGTGTACCT
>SHUW01000048.1 GCA_009694465.1 Ilumatobacteraceae bacterium | reverse complement strand
CGACCAAAAAGGTGAGTATCAGCTGCTTCTTCCCATTTACGAAAACGTGGGCAGGCGCGAGTGCAGGTCGTGCAACCCTTTTCACCGTGGATGCAATTGTCTAGACCGAGTTCCTCCTCAATATGGAAAGGGATATACTTGCCCTCTTCGTGCTCGTAGCCGATGACATCATGCGGGCAGGTGACGACGCAGCCAGCACAGCCAGTACACAGACCAGTGGTGATGACCTCCTCGTATAGTTCTTTCCATTGGTGTGTCCAACGTTCGGCTTTTACGGGTGCGGACTCAGTAACAGTCATGGTTTCTAATCTACGCTGAGAGGTGGCCATGATAGGTAGCCGAAACGGCAACTAATGACCGAAGAGTGTTGGGAGACGAGTATGGGAATGATTGGCGAGCGGGTACTACGTACTGAAGATCCAGATTTGGTGATGGGCCGCGGCACATTTATTGACAACCTCGCATTGCCAGGTGCAACCCATGTGGTTTATGTCCGTTCCGCGATGGCCCATGCGCGTATCCGTGGCATCGACATTGCCGTGGCTCAAGACATGCCAGGGGTACTCGGAGTCTTTACTCACGCCGATGTAGTCGCTGACGGATTGGGCCCGCTGCCGATGGATATGCCGTTGTTGCCTGCCGGCATTCGCCGACCTGCTCTAGCCGATGGGACGGTTCGCTTCGTCGGCGAATTGATTGCCGCAGTGGTCGCTGAGTCTCGTGCACTCGCCGTTGATGCTGCCGAAGCGGTGTTTGTAGATTACGACGCACTTCCTGCAGTCGTTGACCCTGAAGAGGCGCTCACAAGTGATGTGTTGTTGTTCCCTGAACACGCAAGCAATGTGGTCGTAGAACTATCTGCGGGCCAAGAGGTTGATTTCAGTAGTTGTGAAGTGATTGTTGAATCACGAATTGTGAATCGCCGGATTGCCCCGAGCCCACTTGAGGGGCGCGTCAGCGCAAGTCGTTGGGAGGAAGCGGGGCCCGACGGCATTCGACGCCTCACTCATTGGCAGGCCTGCCAGGGAGCACACCCGATTCGCAATCAACTCTGCGCATTTTACGAACTTCCACCCGAACAGATTCGGGTGATTACTCCTGACGTCGGTGGAGGTTTCGGTGCCAAGGCTTTTTTCTATCCTGAGGATTTATTGCTGCCATGGTTAGCCAAGCGTGTTAATCGTCCAGTGCGCTACACCGAAAGCCGTACTGAAAGTATGAATGGTCTTGGACATGGTCGTGGGCAAATTCAAGATGTGCGTATTGGTGGAAATCGCGACGGCAAGATCACCGCTTACGAGATGCGGGTGATCCAAGAGTCTGGTGCGTACCCGCGCTTTGGAGCCTTCCTTCCGTTCATGACTGGGCGTATGTTGACGGGGACGTATCACATACCGAACGCGTCGATGAAGTCACAATCAGTGGTGACAAACACCGTGCCAACATTGGCTTATCGCGGTGCTGGTCGTCCCGAAGCGGCAGCAGCGATTGAGCGTGCTGTCGATATGTTCGCTGCCGAAATCGGTATGGATCCAGCAGAGGTTCGACGCCGCAATCTCGTAGCTCAGGACCAATTTCCTTATACCAATGGGACGGGCACGGTATACGACAGTGGTGATTATCCGGGCGCTCTGGAAAAGTTGCTCGTTGTTTCGCGATACGACGAATTGCGTGCTGAACAGCAGACTCGCCGTGAGAGCGGAGCGGGCGTGCAACTTGGACTTGGGCTGGCTGTATACGTCGAGATCACCGCTATGTCGGGTGGTGCCGAACTTGGCATTGTTGAAGTGATGAGTGGCGCCGATGGTGCAGTGCATGCCCAAGTGATTACGGGTACTACGCCATACGGACAAGGCCATCGCACAACGTGGGCGATGTTGGTGAGCGATCGCCTCGGCATTCCTTTTGAGAACATCACAGTGGTTCACGGCGATACAGACTTGGTCCGCAGTGGCGAAATCACTGGTGGATCGCGCTCGGTACAAATTGGTGGCACCAATGTGTGGCGCGCTGCTGGAGTTGTTGCCGACAAAGCTCGTCAGATTGCTGCACGGCTCTTAGAGGCATCAGTCGAAGACATTGTTCTTGAAGATGGACGTTTTCATGTTGCCGGCACACCCTCCGTGACGCGTTCGTGGACGGACGTGATCGCTACAGCAATGGCTATGGGAGAACGTTTGGATGGTGAAGGTGATTTCACTCAAGCATCTGGCACATTCCCCAGTGGCGCGCACCTCGCGGTAGTGGAAGTCGATATTGAGACTGGCAAAGTCAAACTGCGCGAGATGTTTGCGGTTGATGATGCAGGTTGCATCGTGAATATGTTGTTGGCCGAAGGTCAAGTTCATGGGGGACTAGCGCAGGGAATTGGGCAGGCATTGTATGAAGAATTTATCTATGACGCCGACGGCAATCCTTTGACTGGAAACTTTGCAGACTATGGATTTCCATCTGCGGCCGAAGTGCCAAGTTTTGTGACGATTCATATGGAGTCACCATCGCCGATGAATGATCTTGGTGCTAAGGGAATCGGCGAAAGTGGAACGATTGGCGCCACGCCTGCTGTGCAGAATGCCGTCGTTGATGCCGTCAGCTATTTAGGGGTGCGCCATATTGATATGCCGTGTACCGCAGAGCGTGTATGGCAGGCCGTACAAAGTTGCTAGACGGCGTCAGATCCTTCTTCGCCAGTACGGATGCGGACAATGCGGTTGATATTGCTGACCCAGATTTTTCCGTCACCAATTTTTCCAGTAGTAGCTGACGATTTGATTGCGTCCACGACGGCGTCAACTTGTGAATCGTTGACGACAATCTCAAGTCGTACCTTGGGGACGAAATCAATGTTGTACTCGGCACCACGGTAGGTCTCGGTATGACCACCTTGGCGTCCAAAGCCGCGTACCTCGCTGACGGTGATGCCTTGAACACCGATTGCTTTCAAGGCATCTTTGACGTCATCTAATTTGAATGGCTTCACAATGGCGGTGATGAGTTGCATAAGTCTCTTCTTTCTGTCCTTGTTGAATCGTAGTACTCAGGCCTGATAGGCGGTTTCAGCGTGCTGGCTCTGGTCCAGCCCGACCATTTCCTCGTCGTGCGTGACCCTGAGACCCATGGTCTTGTTGATGATCATCGCCACAATGTAGGTGACGCCGAAACTGAAGGCGAACACTGCGCCCGAAGCCAGAAGTTGCTTGCCAAGCAGTGATGAGCCACCGCCGTTGAACAAACCATCTGCGCCAAGCGAGTTGATCGATGTATCACTGAAAACGCCGAGCAGTAACGACCCGAGTAATCCACCGATTAAGTGAACTGCAATGACATCAAGACTGTCGTCAAAACCGAAACGATTTTTCAAGGCGAGACTGAGGTAACAAATGACACCAGCTGCAAGTCCGATCAAGAGTGCCGAGGAAGTACTGACGAATCCTGCACAAGGTGTAATGGCCACTAGTCCCGCCACAGCTCCTGACGCCGCACCAAGCGTTGTGGCATGTCCAGCCTTCAACTTTTCAATCAACAGCCAGCCCAACATTGCCGCCGCTGCTGCCACATGAGTGTTGACGAGCGCTTGTGCAGCAAGTCCGTTGGCTGCCAGTGCCGAACCGGCGTTGAAGCCGAACCAACCGAACCACAAGATGCCCGTTCCAAGAACAGTGAAAGGCAAGTTGTGTGGGGGCATAGCTTCACGTGGCCATCCCTTGCGAGGCTTCAAGATGAGAATCACCGCCAAGGCTGCTGCACCAGCATTGATGTGCACAACTGCGCCTCCGGCGAAATCGAGTGCACCTTCTTTGAATAGCCAGCCGTTGGGACTAAATACCCAGTGCGCCACGGTTGGGTACACGAGAACTGCCCAGACTCCGATGAGTACTGCATAAGCAGAAAACTTGAGGCGATCAGCTGTAGCGCCCGTAATCAAAGCGGGAGTGATGATGGCAAACATCATTTGGTAGCCCATGAACAAAATTGGAGGAATCGCAAGAGCAAAAGCACCTGTGTAGCCGGGGAGTTCACCAACGGTCGTGATGTCTTTGAGGAATGCAAAATCAAAGTTGCCGATCCATCCGTTCGTTCCACCAAAGGCCAAACTGAAGCCGACTGCAACCCACAACACAGTCACGAGTCCCATGGCAAAAATGTTTTGCAGCAGCATGCCTAAAACGTTTTTGCTCCGCACCATTCCACCGTAGAAAAAGGCAAGTCCGGGAGTCATAAAAAGCACAAGGGCTGCAGAGACTAAAACCCAGGCAACGGCACCGGAATCAATCGTGTAATTCATTTGGTTCTCCTAGTCAGTAGCGAAAATGAGTTATCGCTTCGGGGGCACGAGTCGACAACAATGGAAAGATTAGGGAATCTAGGTTGCACAAGTGTTTCGGCTATGTGAATGCCATGTGCGAAAAAAGAGGTCCCCGAGTCGATACCTGGGTGTCAACTCGGGGACTGCCACTACTGGAGAGAAGAATGTTCTCCATTGCCACTAACGAAATCGTCAGTGAGCTCTTGCTGGCCACTCACCTAAATGGCGTCGGTGCCTTCTTCACCTGTGCGGATGCGAACGAGGCGACTAACTTCTGCCACCCAGATCTTTCCGTCACCGATTTTCCCTGTGGCTGCTGACGCTTTGATGGCGGCGATGTTTCTCGGCTGTCCGAGAATTAATACGGGAGTGTGAGCACTTGGTTCGTCTTAGAAAAATGCGAGACGGTCAGACGAGACCAGAAACAGCGTCATCAAGCGCCGAGCGATAATGCTCGCGGGAGGTGAGGGCACAAAGAATATAAGCAGAGAGAGTGATGTACACATCGCCCACCGTCAACTCGGGTGGTACTGATGGGTCGGGTCCCTTGACCGCATCTTTCATTGACTCACTCAGTGACAAGATGTGCATGATGTCGTCAAGCGACTCGGGCATCATCGTGGTCGCCACACGCACAGCATCGCGGCCATCATCAATGATCGAATCAATAAAGCAAGCAACGGCGACTATCTCCACGAGTCCAACACGATCAATGGCACGACTCAGCATTGGGTCGAGACTGGGATCATCGAGATGTCGTTTCAGTTCATGAAGTGCATGCAGGTGTCCGTTTAAACCATGATCAGAAAAGTCAGGTTCGGCCCGATGGCGCTGCATGGCAACACCGACCTCGGGCACGCGCATCTCAACTTGACGGCGGTCAATGGTTCGCCACCACTCATCGGCGTCATTGTTGAGCAGTTCGTCGAAGAGGTGCGAAGTATCAACGGATGTCCATGGCTCAAGGGGCACGCTATTTGTTGACTCCCGGCGTTTGGCAAGTTTGAGACGCAACAGCGGTGGAGTAATCAGCGTGGTGACAAGAACCATCAGCAAGAGTGCGCCGTACAACTCATCGTCCAGGACTCCTTTTGACAGTCCAATGGAAGCAAAGATCAATCCAACTTCACCGCGTGGAATCATCCCAATTCCGATCAGTAACTTGTCGCCAGGTGAGCGACCAATGCCGAAGCCTGCGACCAACTTGCCAATGATCGCCACCACAGTCAGTGCCGCCGCCAGAGCCAAAACGCTTGGCTGGAACATGGCGTCAAGGTCAGCATTGATGCCGATGCTGGCGAAGAACACGGGAATAAAAATATGTCCGAGGGGATTGAGACCCTCGGCGATGCGCTCATGTTGTTGGCTTCGGCCCACTGCCAAACCAGCCATGAAGGCGCCGATGATGAAAGCCAATTTTGCTTGATTCGCAAGTAGTGAAAAAGCCAGCATCAGAGCAAAGGAAATCGCCACGATTGTGGTTGAAGATTTTGCAACTCGGTCAATGCGGGTGAAGGCTTTTGGAATCACGTAGATCGCTAATAGACCAGTGATCACCAAGAATCCGACAGCTAATCCAATAGTTTCAAAGACCACGCTGACACTGATGGAACCTTCAGTAACGACTTTGACGACGACGGTCAAGATAACGAGACCGAGGACATCATCGGCAACTGCCGCACCCAACATGATGCGTGATTCGCGCAACGCTAAAGCGCGCAGATCACCAAGGACCCGAGCGGTGATTCCGACACTGGTGGCAGTGAGTGCTGCCCCAATGAATAAAGCAATTTTACCGCTCTCACCAAAGGCCGAAGCCACACCAAACCCAGCAGCAAATGGAACCATTACTCCGATCAGCGCGACCAAGAGCGCTGGTTTGCCAACTTTTGCCATCTCACCGAGATCCATCTCGAGACCGACTTGAAATAGCAGCAAGATGACACCGATTTCGCCCAGTAACAACACCATGTTGGCGACATCAAGATTTTTGATGGGGTCGATTAAGCCGAGAACGCTTGGGCCAATGATGATGCCGGCGATGATTTCGCCGAGGACCGCTGGGATCTTGATGCGTTCGGCAAGTTCGGCGGCAAGACGCGCAACGATGATGATGATCAATAAGTTGCCGAGTATCAGGGCAAGGTCATAACCCTCAGACGCAGACGCCAGCAAACTCATTGGGTCAGGTTAGTGGTCATGGGGGATTCAGAAATGAAACTGTTACGCCGCCGCGAGAACAGTCGCCTGCTCGAGGTTGTCAACATTGAGCATCCAACCGCGACCGCGCACAGTTCTGATGGAGTCTGGGCCAAGGGTTTTACGGATGGAAACCAAGAGTGAGTCACAGCGTCGCTCATTGAGCGTGGTCATTCCTGCCAAGCGGGCCAGCTCGCGGCGGTTGACCACCCGCCCTGAACAATTGATCAAGGCTCGCAGAACGGCTAACTCTGGGGATCCAAGCGGAGTGGCGGCGTCAACAGCGGGAACATCCATGTGGGAAACGATAGAAAAAAGGGATTTCGCCTGTGTTCGCCCTTTGTGAACGGTGTGTGAACCGTTTTGAGCCCAAGTGACAGCATCAGTGACGCTTTTATCGTTGTTCGGGTTGGGGCGGGGCGGGCACCTGCGAGAGAATAAATATATGGAACTCAGTTACCCCGCAGAAGCCGAAGCCTTTCGTCACGAAATCCGAATCTGGTTGAAGGAGAATTTGCCCACTGGCTGGGGCGAGCCTGGGTTTGAACTCACAGGTGAGGCGCGTAAGAAGTTCGTCGAAGATTGGCCTGCCACTTTGTATGCCGGCGGTTGGATCTGCGCCACGTGGCCAAAGGAATACGGCGGCAAGGGATTGACAACGATGCAGGGTGTCGTGTTGTCTGAAGAGTTTGCTGCGATGAAGGCGCCGTTGCGGGCCGACTTCTTTGGTGACACTTTGGTCGGACCAACTTTGTTGCAGTGGGGATCTGAAGAACAAAAGAAAGAGTTTCTGCCGAACATCATGAACGGCACGACGCGTTGGTGCCAAGGGTTCAGTGAACCCAACTCTGGTTCCGACTTGGCATCTCTCAAGACTTCAGCGGTTCTCGACGGTGATGAGTGGATCATCAATGGTCAAAAAGTGTGGACGACTGGTGGGCATCATGCAGATTATTGCTTCTTGCTCACACGCACCGACCCTGATTCCCCGAAGCACAAAGGCATCTCCTACCTCTTGGTGCCGATGCGTCAAGAAGGTGTTGAAGTACGTGGCATCGTGCAGCCCGATGGAACGGCAGAATTCTGTGAGGTGTTTTTCACGAACGCTCGTTGTCCGAAGGACAATGTCGTTGGTGGCGTGAACAACGGCTGGAAAGTCACGAACTCAACGCTCGCTTTTGAACGTGGTATGAGTGCCACGACTGGTTATCGCCGTTTCGAAGAGGAATACAAGGCAATGGTGCGAGTAGCTACGAGCAATGGCGCAATTGAACAAGATGATGTTCGTCAACGATTGATGGAGTACTACACCAAGATTCAGATCCTGCGTTTCAATGGTCTGCGCTCGCTCACTGCGACCCTCAACAACAGTAAAGATCTAGGTGTGATGGCCCTTGGTGCAACCAACAAAATGTTTTGGTCGGAAATGCATAAGGCGGCGATGGAATTAGCGCTGGATATTTTCGGTGCTCAGGCGATGTTGGTTGATGCTGGTCCAGAGACTGGTTCGTGGCCAGGTGTGGCGCGCGAGCGTCGCCGCGAGGGCTACCCAGTGAGTCCGATGATGTCGGCTTTCTTCTTTAGTCGTTCGGAAACCATTTGGGGCGGGACCAGCCAGATTCAGCGCAACATCGTTGGTGAGCGAGTACTCGGTCTGCCCAAAGAACCTTCAGCGGGCTGATCTAGTTGACGTCGAGTTCGGCTGAGGCCGATCAGCGTATGGTGACACCGCGTTTCTTATTAGTGACGGCGGCAACTTTGGCCTACTACACCTGCGTTGGAATTTTGATACCGACATTGCCAGTATTCATTAAGAATGGTCTTGGCAGCGGCGAGGCCATGATTGGTGCATCGGCCGTTTTGTTTAGTGGCGCGGCGGTCTTGTTTCGACCACTCCTGACATGGGTCGGTAACCGCTGGGGTCGTCGCACAATGATGGTCTCAGGTTCTCTAGTGGCAACGGTGGCTGCCCTCGGCATGACCCTCGTGAACGCCACATGGCAACTGTTGCCTTTTCGTGCGTTGATGGGTGTTGGTGAGGCGGCACTCTTTGTCGGTGCGGCGATTTTGGTCGTTGAACTGAGCCCGGAAAATCGTAAGGCGGAGGCAGCGAGTTATCTCTCGGTTGCTGTTTTCGGTGGTTTATCTGTGGGACCAATTATTGGCGAGTTAGTGATGGGTGATGTTCCCGAAGGTGCGCGCGGATTATCCGCGGGTCATTTCGATCGGGTATTTGTTGTGACAGCTTTAGCCTCGTTGCTCGCTGCTGCGGTGTCCTTGACGGCACCGGCATTCGTTGGCGCGAAACCTGAACGGATTCGCCGCAAGGTTTCCTGGTTTCATCCGCGATCATTGCGCCCAGGAATGATTCTTGCTTTGGGAATGGCGGCATGGACATCATTCACTAGTTTCGTTCCGACCTTTTCTAAGTCGATTGGACTGAGTGGTTCGGCGCGCTTCTTTACCGTGTACAGCATTTTGTGTTTAGTGCTTCGCCTATTTGGAGCCAAAACTCCGGAGCGTTTGGGCCTGCGACGAAGTGTCTGGATAGCCATGTCTTTTCTTTTGTGTGGCGTGACATCGGTGGGTGTGTTGGGTAGCGAAATCGGCATCTGGATCGGGACAACATTTTTTGCTCTCGGTGTTTCGTTTTTCTATCCCTCGTTGTTGGCAATGGCAGTCGAAGGTAGCGACTCCGATGAGCGTGTGGAAGTCGTGGCTAGTTTCACCAGTTTTTTTGAAATTGGTGGAGTGATCGGCGGATTGGCGCTCGGAGTGATCGGTCAGTTATTCGGCGAACGGTCCACGTTCTTTGGTGGCATGGTATTTGCCGTTATGGGCTTGTTGCTTCTGCGCGCCCCTTCAACTGACGGCCAGGAATTAGACACGATAAAACCAGGGTGATTATGAGAACAGGAATCGCCATGCGAAACACTGTTGTCACAGCATGAGCAAATACTTCAAGAGCCTGTTCGCGGAGAGGTGATTCAAGTTGCTTGATATTACGTGGGGTCTGAATCAGTTTCTCGTCGATACGTCCTTCAAGTTGGGAATTGAAAATCGCACCATAGATAGCGAGGCCAATCGCTCCACCAAGTTGTCGAACAAAGATGACGATGGACGATGCTGCGCCGATTTCATGGTTCTCCACAGCGTTTTGCACCGCAAGTGTGCTGGTGGGGAAGATTGCACCCATGCCGGCACCAATAAAGAATGATGCAATCATCGCTAGATAAAGATACGCGTGAGTTGAACCCAATAATGAGGCCATGATGAATCCGACTAATGCCAATGCAGCACCAACTGGTGGCCACACTTTGTAGGTACCAGTACGCGAAGTGATGCGACCAATAATGATTGCGGTTCCCGCAACTGCAACGGCAAGTGGCACGAGTAAGAGTCCGGAGTTTGTGGCCGAAACACCAGTGACACCCTGCAGATAGAGCGGCATGAAGGCGTTCGCTCCGTAGAAAACAGCGCCGACTAAAATCATCAATGGCACGATTGCCCGCACCACATCAATTTTCATTAAGTGCAAGGGAATGATGGGTTCCTCGGCGCGACTTTCCCAGCGGAAAAATGCGATGCTGACGATCAGAGCGGCAGCAAAGAAAGCAATTGTTGGAGCGGACAACCAGCCGTAGGAACCACCGGTCCATGAGAGCCCAAGAATCAGGCAAGAGACAGCAACCACGAGGAGTGTTGCACCGATGTAATCGACTTTCTGTTGCATTGCTGTGAACGGAAGTTTCAAAGATTTGTTGGTGATCGTCAAGGCAACAATGCCGACGGGTACGTTCACCAAAAAGATCCAACGCCAACTTGTGTTATCAACAATGAAACCACCTATCAAAGGACCGATCACGCTGCTGATGGTGAACACACTTGTGATTAAGCCGACGTATCTACCGCGTTCACGGGGCGGCACGATGTCGCCGATGATGGCAAATGACAATGAGAACAATCCGCCACCGCCGATGCCTTGAATGCCGCGGGCCACTACGAGTTGCCACATCGATTGGGAGATTCCGCAGATCATTGAGCCAAGAAGAAAAGTAAGAATGGCAATTTGGAAAAGTCGGCGCCGACCGTAGAGGTCAGATAATTTTCCGAATAAGGGTGTGGCGACGGTGCTGGTGAGCATGTATGACGTGCCGATCCATGCGTAGTACTTGAGTCCACCGAGATCGCCGACAATTGTTGCGAGGGCAGTGTTGACGATCGTGCCATCAAGAGCCGATAAGCCCATTGCCGCCGTGACACCGGCGAAGACGACGTAGATCTGCCGTTGCGTGAGGTTGCCAGCGTTCATCTGGGTAGTGGGTTCAGTGATGGACATGCTGGCTCCTTTACTTGTAGAGTACAACAACTATATTGTTGATGGATAGGTCTGCGCACAGGTTTCGCTATCTCGGCGTGTGACAAGTGGCAAGATAAAGCCATGTCGTCCTTGCGTTCTATGAGTTACAAAAGCCCAGTTGGTCGCCTCACTCTGGTCGCCTCTGACGTTGGTTTACGGGCCGTACTGTGGCCCGAAGATGACCCTTTGCGTGTACGTGGAGTGGAGGGAGTCAAAAAGGGTGCCAGCGAGATTCTGACTGATGCGACAGCGCAGTTGGATGAATATTTCGCGGGGGTTCGCCAGGATTTCGACCTTGCACTTGACCCAGTCGGAACGCCTTTTCAGCGTCAGGTGTGGGATGTATTGCGGTCGATTCCGTATGGGCAGACAATGAGCTACGGCGAGCAGGCTGGTGCATTAGGGGATTCCAAGAAGGCACGAGCTGCGGGATCGGCGAACGGTAAAAATCCACTCAGCATTGTGGTGCCATGTCACCGAGTGATTGGGGCCAATGGTTCGTTGACTGGTTTTGCCGGTGGAATGGCAGCGAAAAAGTTTTTACTTGATCTCGAACAACGTCATCGAGGTTCACGGTTACCGATTCGACAAGGCGATGAAGACCCACGGTTAATGGAAATGTTTTCCAAGGGGCTCACCGGACCGGGTGGCGAGCCGCTCAATATTTTTGGAGTACTCGCAAATCATCCAGACATGCTGAAGCGTTGGCTGGTTTTCGCCACTCATGTTTTGTCTAAGAATACTTTGACCGCGCGTGATCGCGAATTGCTGATCTTGCGCACTGGATGGAACTGTCGATCGCGTTACGAGTGGGGGCAGCATGTAGTCATCGCGCAACAATGTGGAATCACTGCCAAGGAAATAGCGGCAGTAAAGAA
>SHUW01000047.1 GCA_009694465.1 Ilumatobacteraceae bacterium | reverse complement strand
GATCTTCTCGCTGAGCGCATCTTCGATGAGCCGCTGAATGGCACGACGCAACGGCCGCGCACCCAACTGCGGATCGTAACCCTTGTCAGCCAAATGCTCCTTAGCAGCAACGGTAAGTTCGATACCAAGACCCTGGCTCTCCAACTGACCAGCCAAACGCACCAACATCAGGTCAACCATCTGAATGACTTCTTCTTTGGCCAACTCGTGGAACACAATGACTTCGTCAATGCGGTTCAAGAACTCGGGACGGAAATGATTCTTCAGCGAATCCAAAACCTTATCCTTCATCCGCGTGTAGCTCATCGCTTCGTCAATCTTGGTGAAGCCCATATTGCTCTTACGCATGTCGGCAGTACCGAGGTTGGACGTCATGATGATCACCGTGTTGCGGAAGTCAACCGACCGACCTTGGCTATCGGTCAAACGACCTTCTTCCAAAATCTGCAGCAAAGTGTTGAACACATCAGGGTGAGCTTTTTCAATCTCGTCAAACAACACAACACTGAACGGCTTGCGACGCACAGCCTCAGTCAGTTGGCCACCTTCTTCGTAGCCAACGTATCCAGGGGGCGAACCGACTAAACGACTCACAGTGTGCTTCTCCATGTACTCAGACATGTCAAGGGTGATCAACGACTTCTCATCACCGAACAAAAACTCACTCAGTGTCTTAGCGAGTTCTGTTTTACCCACACCAGTTGGTCCGAGGAAAATGAACGAGCCACTCGGACGCTTCGGATCCTTGAGACCCGCACGCGTACGACGAATGCTTTGCGACACGGCCTTGATGGCGTTTTCTTGACCGATGATCCGCTTATGCAACTCGCCTTCCATATTGAGAAGCTTCTGAGTCTCGGCCTCAGTCAACTTGTAGACCGGAATACCAGTCCAGATGCTGAGCACTTCGGCGATGCACTCTTCGTCGACTTCATCAAACAGGTCAACACCACTGGCCTTGATTTCGGCTTCTTTTGTTGCCTTTTCAGCCTGGATGCTCTTCTCTTCGTCACGCAGACGGCTGGCCTCTTCGTAGTTCTGATCTTCAACAGCCTTCTTCTTGGCCTCTTGAACTTCGGTCAGTCGCGTCTCCATCTCTTTGAGATCGGGAGGAGTCTGCATGCGCTTAATACGCAAACGACTTCCGGCCTCATCAATCAGGTCAATGGCCTTATCGGGAAGATGACGGTCAGCGATATAACGATCGGCCAAGTTGGCCGCAGCGACTAAAGCCTGATCGGTGATCGTGACACGGTGATGGGATTCGTATTTGTCGCGCACGCCACGAAGAATCTCAATGGTGTGTGCAACCGAGGGCTCATCAACTTTGACGGGCTGGAAACGGCGCTCAAGAGCGGCATCTTTTTCGAGGTGCTTGCGATATTCATCAAGCGTCGTCGCACCAATGGTCTGCAGTTCACCACGAGCCAACATCGGCTTCAGAATGCTGGCCGCGTCAATGGCGCCTTCAGCAGCACCAGCACCAACCAAGGTGTGGATTTCGTCGATGAACAAAATGATGTCGCCGCGAGTCTTGATCTCTTTGAGAACTTTTTTCAAACGCTCTTCAAAGTCACCGCGGTAACGACTACCAGCGACGAGCGAACCGAGGTCAAGTGTGTACAACTGCTTGTTGCGCAAAGTCTCAGGTACATCATTGTTGACAATCTTTTGTGCGAGACCTTCGACGATGGCGGTCTTGCCAACACCGGGCTCACCGATGATGACCGGATTGTTCTTGGTACGGCGCGAGAGAATCTGCATCACGCGTTCCATTTCGCGGGCCCGACCAATCACTGGATCGAGTTTCTTTTCGCGAGCCAACTGTGTGAGGTTGCGACCGAACTGATCGAGAATCTGGCTATTGCCTTTTTCGCCGTCGTCGCCTTTAGTAGTGCGCTCGTTGCCGGCTTCTTTGCCACCACCAGGTGCACCTTCGACCTTGCCCTGAGGCCCCTGATAACCCGACAACAACTGGATGACTTGTTGACGCACTCGACTGAGGTCGGCGCCCAACTTAACGAGAACTTGGGCGGCAACTCCTTCGCCTTCGCGAATAAGTCCGAGCAAGATGTGCTCGGTGCCGATGTAGTTATGACCCAACTGCAGTGCTTCACGCAACGACAGTTCAAGAACTTTTTTGGCACGCGGTGTGAAAGGAATATGACCCGATGGCGACGATCCACCCTGACCAATAATTTCTTCAACTTGAGCGCGTACTGCTTCGAGCGAAATACCCAGAGTTTCCAAGGCCTTAGCGGCTACTCCTTCGCCTTCGTGAATGAGTCCGAGCAAGATGTGCTCTGTGCCGATATAGCTGTGATTCAGCAATCGGGCTTCTTCTTGGGCCAGCACAACAACACGACGGGCCCTATCTGTGAAGCGTTCAAACATGCTCTACCTTTCGTCGTAGTGAAGTCACTTGTTTGTCACTCTATCTGTGAGGGGTAGGGGTATGAGGTGGTGTGGCACACCGAAATAAATGTGAGACATGGCTCACTGAACGTCTCAGAATAGTGAAAATGTGCACATTTCCTCCAGGGAATCTTTGAGGAGAAATAAGACCTAGAGTCGGTATGTGAACAACAAAAACTCGCGATCTTTCGCCCCCGATCATTCGCAAACTGTGACATTGGCAGACGGACAAATCACCCACCGCCAACACGCTCAGCAATCTGAGGTTTTGCTGCGTCGCTTTTATGAGGTTCGTCCTGGAGTTTGGACTTTTGTCGGCAATGGACTTTCTAATCAGACATTTATTGAAGGTCCCGACGGCATTATTGCCATTGATACCGGTGATTCGACGGAGGAAATGCGGGCCGCTATCGCCGAATTACGCCAAGTCACCGACCGCCCGATCGTGGCCATTATGTACACCCACTTCCATTACATCATGGGAACCGACGCCATCTATGAAGACGGGAGTCCACGCTCAACCCCTGTATATGGGCATGAAAAGGTGGCTTACAACCGTGCTCGGGCAAGTTCCGAGATCGCCACGACGTACATTCGCGGTCTGATTGAGCAGTTCGCCATCATGTTGCCGAAATCGGGTCCCGACGGAGTGGTCAATGTCGGATTAGGGCATTTTTATCACAACCCTGCTCACGCCCCATTTTCTTCAACTTTCACCCCGCCCGACCACACTTTTGGCGATACAGCCTCAATGACGGTGGCGGGATTGCCCGTTGAAGTGACCTTGGCGCCGTCTGATGCCGACGATTCGGTGACATATTGGTTCCCGACCCTCGGGGTGGCGGTGCACAACTTGGTGTGGCCAGTTTTGTTCAATATTTTCGCCATTCGTGGTGAGGAATACCGTGACCCGCGAGTGCTGGTGACGGGTATCGACCACCTCTTGTCATTAAAGGCTGAACATTTAGTGGCCGCCCATGGCCCACCCATGTCAGGCAGCGCCGAAATAGCGCAACGTGTCCTGCGGTATCGCGATGCGATCCAGTTTTTATGGGATCAAGCCGTGCGACATACAAATCGTGGCACCTTGGCAAGCGATCTCGGTCATGTGATTTCCTTGCCAGCACATGCCGACGATGATTTCATCACCAGCGAAGGTTATGGAGTGGCCGAGCATCACGTCCGCCAAATTCGTAACGGACTTTTCGGCTTTTTTGACGGTGAAGAGTCCGAACTTTTCCCTCTTCCCACCCATGAGCGTTCGAAGCGCATGATCGCCGGCTTTGGTGGTCGATCGACAGTGCGCGACTTGGTGAAAAAATCCATCGCCAGTGATGACATCCGCTGGGCCACCGAACTTGCCACCTGGCTCGTGCGCTCAGAAGAAGGCGATAGTGAAGACCGAGCGTTATTAGCCACCTGTCTACGAACAATCGCTCAACGTACGCCCGCAGCCAATATTCGCAACTGGTGTTTATTGCGCGCCATGAGTTTGGAAGGAACGATTGATACATCGCGGATGTATCACCACGGCTTTCATCGCCATCAAGTGCTCACCTCACCTGTTGCGAGTTCGGTACACATTTTGCGCGTCCTACTTGATCCAGATCTTGCCGAGGGCATTGACTTGCACATCGCTTTCGCATTTACTGATCGCGAGACAACCGGACTTCATATCCGTCATTCGATCGCTTGTCCGACCGACGGAGAAAATGCAGATGCCACGATTCATTGCACGCTTGAAACTTGGGCGGACATTTTGATCACCAAAGTGCAGTTGTCCGAAGCAATCCAAGATGGATCGCTGACAATCACTGGCAACGCACAGTCGGTGATCTCGGCTCTCGGTGTCTTTGAAATATCGAGTCTGCAACAGTGACAACATCGTTGCCGCGTCCGACACCTCAGTTCACGGGTGAAATTGGTCGATTGATGGAGGAGTCAACGCCCCGTCGACTTGAGGTTGCGCAAGCGCCAGAGGGTGCGCCGAATGTGATGGTGATTCTTTTGGACGATGTGGGATTCGGTTCATTCGGAACATTCGGTGGTCCTATTGCGACCCCAGGTCTTGACTATGTGGCCGCTCGTGGCATTCGCTATAACCAGTTTCATACAACGGCGTTGTGCTCTCCGACGAGAGCCGCATTGTTAACTGGTCGCAATCATCATTCAGTTCACATGGGCGGCATCACTGAGATCGCTAATTCATTTCCTAGTTACGACAGCGCCATCCCACCGGAAGCGGCAACAGTCGCGCAAGTGTTGCGACTCTCGGGATACAGCACTTCATGTTTCGGTAAGTGGCACCTTGCTCCATCGTGGGAGCAAAGCCCGTCGGGACCATTTGATCGTTGGCCGACTGGTATGGGCTTTGATCGCTTTTACGGCATTCTCGGTGCCGAAGCATCACACTGGGAACCTCCTGTCTACGATCAGACAACTCCTATATCTCCGCATCTTGATCGACCTGGTTATCACCTCACCGAAGACCTAGCTGATCAAGCGATTACTTGGGTGCAACGTCAAAAAGCATCCACGCCGAATCGTCCGTTCTTCTGTTATTTCTCGACACCCGCGGTGCATGCACCGCATCATGTTGCCGAAGAATGGATTGACAAGTTCAAGGGTCAGTTTGATGAAGGCTGGGATGCCTTACGTGAACATATCTATCAGCGCCAACTTGAACTCGGAGTCATTCCTGCTGGAACGGCCCTAACGCAACGGCCCGAACAGATTCCTGCTTGGGATGATTACCCCAATGAATACAAGCCCGTTGCACGGCGACTGATGGAAACCTTCGCTGGCTTCTTGGCTCATACCGACGCTCAGATTCATCGTGTTTTGCAAGCCATCGAGGATCTTGGCGAGATGGACAACACGTTAGTGATCTACATCACTGGTGATAACGGAGCCTCAGGTGAGGGAACAGTCCACGGCGCGTGGAGTGCACCGTCATTTCAAAATGGTCGCCACGAAGATCCCGAATGGTTACTTGCACACATAGATGATTTCGGAACTGATCGTTGTGAAAATCATTTCAATGTGGGCTGGGCCTGGGCTTTGGATTCGCCTTTTCAGTGGATGAAACAAGTGGCCTCACATTTCGGTGGCACGCGTAATGCGATGGCTATTTCGTGGCCGCGAAAAATACGTGACGCAGGTGGATTGCGAACACAGTTTCATCATGTTGTTGATATTGCCCCGACGATCTATGAAGTTGTCGGCATCACACCGCCGACACATGTCAACGGCATTGAACAAATGGAGATTCACGGCACGTCAATGGCGTACACCTTTGACGATGCGTCGTCGCCGAGCACACGGCATTCGCAGTATTTTGAAATTCTCGGTAACCGTGCCATTTACCATGAAGGTTGGATGGCTTCGTGTTTCCATGGACGGTTGCCCTGGATTCGTCTGGCGGGATTTGAATTTGATGGACCTCAAGAAAAATGGGAACTGTATGACGTTGAGCATGACTTCTCACAAGCCGTCGATCTTGCTGCACAGTATCCAGAGAAATTGCGTGAACTTCAAGAAGTGTTTGATCAACAGGCGCGCACATATGGCATCTACCCGATGCGTGATCCCGCTTCACCGCGTCACGGAGACTTTGCTGTTCCGCATGTTTTAGATGGCATCCGCAAGATGACGTACACCACCGCGCATAAGCGCATGCCTGAAGCCTCAGTACTGAACTTGAAGAACTGTTCGTATCGCATAACCGCCGATATAGACACATCTCTTGGCGCGCAGGGAGTCATCGTATGTCAAGGCGGAAATATGGCGGGATGGTCGTTGTATCTCACGCCCGAGACGGTGCCAGTGTTTCACTACAACTGGTATGGACATGTTCATACATCAGTGGCTGCCAAACATTCGCTTGCTGTGGGCAAGCACACGATTGAAGTTGTCTTTGATTATGACGGTGGTTTTGGAGCGGGCGGACTTTTGTCCTTGCTCGTAGATGGTGAGACTGTGGCCATGGGACGCATTGAACAAACGGTGCCCCTCGTTTTCTCGATGAGTGGGGAAACGTTTGATGTGGGAGTCGACACTGGCTCGCCGGTGGGGCCGTATGAGCACCAGTTTGATTGCACTGCCACGATCACGGGCGTGACGCTGGAGCAACTTGACGAGCGAACCGCTGAAACGGAGAAGTTGGTGCGTCAAGGAATGTTTGCTGCCAGTCTCAGTTCGCAATAGTTTTCGCTGTTGAGGACATGTGACGACAGTTGCATCTGCGAATTTTCATCTCGTTTGTGCCTCTGCTTGGAATCGGGCATAACCTAAATCCGTGGGCATTTCTCCGCTTTTCGACCTTGAGTCTTCAGACGCAGATCGTCTTCGCCTGGATGAGGCCTTGATGGCCTCTGTTAAGACGCCAGATGCCTATTTGACCGAGATCGCCTCGCACTTATTGTTGGCGGGTGGCAAGCGTCTACGCCCGATGTTTTCTGTTGTGGCGTCTCAAGTTGCTGGCGGTCCAACAACCGAGAAAGCCATCCAAGGTGGCATCTCCTGTGAACTCGTGCACCTCGGTTCTTTGTATCACGATGATGTGATGGATGAATCGCCAACCCGGCGTGGTGTCGAGACGGTGAACGCCAAATGGGGCAACCTGCAAGCGATTCTTGCGGGCGACTTTTTGTTGGCCCGCGCTTCTGAGATTGCTGCTTCACTTGGCACAGAAGTAGCTGCGTTGCTGGCACGCACGATCGGTCGTTTGTGCGAAGGTCAGATTGAGGAACTGCGTCACACATATAACGTCGCTCGTCCACTGGAAAGTTATTTGTCATCCATTAGTGGAAAGACTGCTTCTCTTTATTCCACAGCGGCGCGCATCGGTGGTTTGGTTTCTAAATTTGATCGTGGATTAGTCAATGCTTTGACTGCTTACGGTGAAGCGTTCGGCATGGTCTTCCAGATTGTGGATGACGTACTTGATTTGTCGGCAACCGACGCGCAACTCGGAAAGCCATCCGGTCATGACATGGTTGAGGGTGTGTACACCTTGCCGGTGTTGTACACGCTGGCAAACGGCGGAGTCCCCGCCAGCGAGTTGGCCGATGTTCTTGGCAAGCCGTTGAATGTTGCTGAGCGCGATAAGGCTTTGTCGATCGTGCGCTCAAATGGTGGCATTGAAGCGGCGATTGAGTTAGCAGAGATGTATGTCGAGGCTGCCGAAGAGGCGTGTCAAGATTTACCAAATACGGCCGCAACTGTGGCTTTGCGCTTTGCTCCGAACGCGCTTCTTGCTTCCGTCCGCTAAAACGTTTGAGTGAGGTAGTTGGCGGCGGCGAGTCCTGAGAGCACCGCACCCTCAACTTTGGGTCCGGCGAAAGCGTCACCTGCAAAAACAAGTGAGCCAACGGCGAAGTATGACTCGGGCCATATTTTTCGCGGTGTCGCAAAGCGCCACTTCTTGTATTCACTGACCAAAATATTCGCTGATCCCAAATATCGTTGCGCAGCCTGCGTGAGAAGCGCCTGCCCCTCATCAAGCGGGTCATCCCAATGAGCCAAACTCCAAGCGGGGTTAGCGTGAAATGTCACCGCTGGAATAGCGGAAATTCCCTTGGCCTGATTGTCGCCGATCCACGAGAAAACATCGTCGGGATTTTGTAATCCCCCTGGTGCAGGAATCGCTGATGGGCCATCCAAGACAGCCAATAATCCAATCGTGCGATCGTAATCGGTCATCAACAATTCGGGAGGCAATTCAATGCCTGTGCTGACCGTAATGGAATACGACTGTGGCAGTGGACAGGTCATCACCACGGCATCACAATCAATGCGCGAATTGTCATCAATCACCACGGTCCATTGGTGAGTGTCAGATGAACAGGGTTTGACAGCAAAAACCAATGTTGAGGTACGAACATCGATCCCGTGCGCCAAATGTTTTGTCAAAGCAGTCATGCCATTGTTCACCACATAACGTGAGTGACCATCGTCGGTGCCGAATCCTCGACACCATTCCCTGACTACGTCGTCGCTGATCCATTGTGCAACGAGAGATGTGAAGGTTTCATCGCGCGCTGTGAAAAATTGAGCCCCATGATCAAAAGTGGCGATTGATCCATCGCTTGATGTGATTCGCCGCGTGGCCATACGTCCGCCGAGACCACGACCTTTATCTAAAACAACGACTTCATGTCCAGCATCTTGCAAGGCACGGGCCGCACTGAGACCACTCAAACCTGCACCCACGACGACAACTTGACTCATGCTCTAGAGCGTAGGTGACAATCAGTATCTAGGCTCAGCCGAGACCGCGAGCATCCTGTTTGAGCGCTGTGTCAATGCTCAGGGCCGCGGCAACGACGAGCGAAATCAGTGGTTGTTCCAATGGTCGATGAATATTCAAAACGTAGTTATCGGCAGTTGTGAATAAGGTTTTGGCAATGCCCTCAAATTTTTTAGTGATGCGAGCGACTTCAGTTCCGGAAGCATCTTCAATACGGAAATTCCAAGCCCGCCAGTTCTCACCCTTGATAGCGCCGATCTGCTGCTGACCAACTTGCAAGGAAAAGTTTATTTTGCCGATCATATTTTCTTGAACGATCCGGCCGATCTCGCGATCAGCACCGTCGCTGACGATCACAGTGCTCTTGAAAACTTTGGCTGGGCGAGTGAGGCGCAAGAGAACTTGACCTTTCATATCGCTGATTTCTAATTTGTGAGTGAGGAATTGATCGAGACTTGAGACGAGACGAAGAAGTTTTTTCGCAGTGCTTTGACCAACTTGATTGACTGATGCGATCTGTTGTCCCGAACTATCAAAAACTGAGTACTGATTATTGAGTTCAATCAGTTTCACTTTTTGATTGACGACCAAAATAGGTTCGGTGAACAGAGTCCCGCCTCCGCTGCCAATATTCGCTGCTGAAATATCGCCGACTTGCTGTTGAATCTTCGCGGGATCGATGCGATTACCAAATGAAAGAGCGTCATCAATTTTGTCGAGTGTGCTTTTTTTAGTGAGATCAGCGTCAATCGCCTGAACGCCGTGATCGCTGACATGTTCGGTCCAGTCTTGACCGTCCCAATAGCGAAGTTGGTGTCGGCCGGTCGGATCTGGATGCCATGCAGCGGGATTGTCCATCAGATGATTGTAGATGGGTGCCGGAAAAAGAATGCGTCAGTCAGCGCAAGAGATGGGCGCGCATGATGAGTTCGCGTGCCGAAGGATCAAGTTGATGACCCGCTAACTTCTCACCGATCGCAATGGCCTCGATGGGATCTTCAACCATGCCTTGCCAACGTACGAAGGCAGCCATGGCGCCCATGATGATGTCGCCGACTTCTTCGCCATGCACGATGACCTTGACATTATTTGTGAGCAACTTCTTGAGTTCTTTAAACAATCCGCGAGCCCACTCATCAATTTTTTCGTTGTTCTCATTATTGAACGGACGGTGCTGATAATTGACGCTGAGTTCGTCGTAGTTGTGCAGGTTGTGAGGAGCAGCGATGATGCTGATCAGACAGCCAAAATGGTTCTCCCGAATCCAGATGATTTCCTCTTGGCGGCGCACCCGGCGATGATTGTCCCCATAGCCACCAGGGCGTTCGCACACAGCGAGACGGTCTTTAACAATCCATGTGAAGTTCCGGGGGGTAATTCCCAGAGCCCATTTTCCTCGTAACTTTGGCGGCACGACGGTCAGGCTAGCCCTGAGCAGGGGCGGGAGTGATAAAGATGCGCTGATTTGTTCTACTAATTCTCAATCCGCCCGGTAATTCGCACGCAGTTGCCTCACCTCGGGCTACGGCCAAAACCCGCTCCACGGAGGCTGCATCGGGTGGATGGGTCGTGCTCAGCCAGAGCCGAATAGCCCGTCGCGCTAAAGCCACAGGTGCACTCGCGAGAGCTTTGGCGTCGGTGGGGTCTATTTCTTTGGCGAGGGCATCAAGGACGTCCGAATCGTCGGCCATCAGACTGGCTTGGCGGGAAAAAATGGGCACCAAATCGCGACTAGATGCCTCATTGAGCAATGGCAAGATCTGGTGTCGCACACGATTACGTAACAGTGACTGGTCTTCATTTGAGGGATCGCGAACGGGTTCCCAGCCGAGCAAAGCACAGACCGCTTCGGTCTCGAAGCGCCTGATTCCCAAGATTGGGTGACGCACCTGACCACTCGGGCCACCACTTGGGCGCATGCCAGCAAGACCATCGATGCCGGCTCCACGCAAAATATTCAGAATCACTGTTTCGGCTTGATCATCTGCCGTATGTCCAGTCAGAACATCCTTGGGAAGGACGCTGTAGCGAGCCTCTCGGGCTCGGGCCTCCAAGTTTGGTCCTGGGCTCACCTGCACTGTGAGAGCGTTGAAATCGGCTCCTACAGCGCTGGCGGCGTGTTCGACGATGCTGGCCTCAGTTGCCGAGCCCGAGCGAATGCCATGGTCGACATGGATGGCGGTGACCTGTAGATCGGCGGCGGCGGCGAGGGCCAAAAGTGCGAGCGAATCGGCCCCACCCGAGACTGCGCAGGACACGGAAGTACGGGGTGACGCAAATGTTGAACGGGCGAGAAGGTCAATGATCAGAGGCGAACGCTTCCACGCCTCTTGGGTTCCCGACTGGGAGATAACTCAGCCCTCGTCGTGGCCGCGGCGTTGGCGTTTGCCGGGAAAACGGCTGGCAGAGACTTGCTTGACATAGCCAGCGCCGACGGCTGCAACTGCGCCGATACCCACAACTGTCAAAACTAAGCCGACCCACCAGTGCCAAATGTTCGCTGCAAGCATGATTTCTATCGTAGCGACTGAGACGCCCACTCGGCTAGTTACTCGGGATGCAGATTGTCAACAAAGTCATCAAGCGATCCGACGAAACGCTCAAGATACGCGGCCAACTCGGCCATCTCGCGTTGATTGAAAGCAGTGGTGATGTGCACCAAAAGTTCTTGTCGACGGGCAGCGGCTTGGGCATGGCGTTGGCGACCGGATGGAGTCGCAGAGACGACCACCACGCGTTTGTCATCGGTGCTACTGCAGCGCGTTGCCAGATTAAATTTCTCGAGTCGTTGAATCGCTCTGGTGGCCGTTGAGGGATCAACCCGCAATGCCTCAGCCAAGTCACTCATGCGCCAACCTGGTTGCTGCACCAAGAGGTCGAGGGTGTCCATTTGCCCGAACTCAAGTGCATCCTCGCCGACACCAAAAAAGTGTTCAAGCAACTTGCCCATGGCAGCACCACGACGCATTTCGCGCCACGAGCGTCCCACGCGGATAGCGAGCTCGCGCTGCGCAGGATCAGATGGATCAAATGTGGCGGAATGAGCCGTGGTCATGACATTTGTAGAGTACAACGCATAGCCCCGCCTTGCGCTCAACCAGCGTTGAAGTATTCCCATTCTGCCTCCCATTGCTGGCTC
>SHUW01000046.1 GCA_009694465.1 Ilumatobacteraceae bacterium | reverse complement strand
GGAAAGGGCGTGAATGGATAGTGTCCCGGACCTTTTTTTAGATCAGCAGTTTTAATACCAGCCACAACATATTTTGTGACATTGATTGTCGGCATCTGAATGAGGAAAACTCCGTCACCCTGTGCGACAAAAATTGGTTCTCGGGTAGTGCTCGGAGTCCCTGGCACGGGCTTTTCAAGGCCACTCTCATTTAATAGGTTTGCAAATGAACTCTCAAGTTTATTTTGTGACTGAGATTCTTGAATACCTGTTCCCCAGAGTTGGTAGCCGACAAAAAGAAACATCAGTAGTCCTAAGGCGATGAGCATGAATCCCAGATTCTGCATGAACCAACGGAGGTCTTTTTTTGCCTTCGGTCGCTCCCAAAATGGGAGTCGTGAATGGGCTTCGGGGCCGATGGGTGCGTGATCCAAGTTCGGGGGCGGAAGGACCGTCAGATAATCGCTTGAATCGATCTCATTTCCAGTACCCACAGGCTCTGAACATTACCTGTGATTGTGTGCAACCCCTGTTCCGCCACGGGTGAGTCAAGGTGTTCAGAGGTAGCGTCATAAGGGCATGTCGACGGTCTCACACGGTCACGATCCAGCCACACTTGAGCCAGTTGTCGACCTCTGTGATGCTGTCGCCGTACTGGGTTCTTTTCCCGCATTGGCTGGGGTGACGATGACCGTTCAGCGCGGTGAAATTGTTTTGCTGAGTGGGCCTAACGGCGCTGGAAAGACGACCTTATTGCGACTCTGCGCTGGCTTGGTGGCCCTTGAGCGCGGTCGGGGTCGGGTACTCGGTGTGGATCTGGCGAATGATCGAGAATTGGTCCGTCATCGAGTTGGCATGATCGGACATAGCAATGGTTTATACGGTGATCTGACAGTCACCGAAAATGTTCGCTTTTGGGGGCGCACAGTGGGTGCCAGCGAAAGCGAGATTGACTTAGCGGTGAGTCGGATGGGCCTTGATGGTCGCCTCGCTCACTTGCCCGTATCTCGTTTGTCGGCAGGTCAGCGGCGTCGGACGGCACTTGCTGGTTTAGTTGCTCGTCGTGCAGAACTGTGGTTGCTTGATGAACCTCATGCTGGTCTTGATGCGGCGGGACGCGATGAGTTGGATTCTGTGTTGAAGATGGCAGCAACTGCTGGAGCAACTGTCATCGTTGCTAGCCACGAACTAGAGCGCGCTGGCAAATTAGCGACTCGTCAAGTTGAAGTCATTGCTGGCCAAGTTCGCAAAGTTGCTGGTCTATGAGTAACGCCGGTCAACAGCGATTCACTGGTACAACAGTGATCGGTACGGCGCGATTGATCGCTGCAAAAGATCTACGCGTGGAATTGCGCAGCAGAGTGTTGCTCAATCAAGTCCTGCCATTTGCCTTGATCGTGATGGTGATGTTTGCCTTCGCCCTTGATAGTGACGCGGTTCTTGAACGAGTAGCACCAGGTCTTGTGTGGCTGGCGGCAATGTTCAGTACCTTGATCATGGTCTCACGCTCATTCGCCGTCGAGACAGCCGATGGAGCGCTTGATCAACTGCGTTCGGCGGGGGTACCTGCGATGGGGATTTTTATTGGCAAGATGATGGCCCTGATGGCGCAACTCGTGGTCCTCGTAACCTTGCTGATTCTCACTGCGGTTGTGCTCTATCGAGCCGAATTGTCGTGGGCGGGGAGCGTGCTCTTGGTCACGACTGGGCTCACCGCTACCTGTGGTTTGGCCGCCGTAGGTACCCTATATGGAGGTCTCGCCGCTGGGGCCAAAGGTCGGGAAACGTTACTCCCATTGCTTTTGTTGCCGGTGGTGGCACCAGTGTTGATCGGGGCTACTCGGGCAACTGAGTCTGCGTTTGGCACCCGTGGAGTTTCAACTGGTCAAGGCTGGCCTTGGCTGGGTTTGCTAGCAGTGTTCGCCGTGTTGTTCAGTGTGTCAGGTGCAGTTGCCTTTGGGCCACTGCTTGATGATTGAGAGAGGAGCATATAAATGAGCAACGATCGAGCAACTTCCACACCGTTCACGAAGGGCCTCGGGTTTTTTGTTGTCTTAGGTATTGCACTCCTCATCATTCTTGGAATCTTTGTTTCGCCAGCTGATGTGAATCAGGGTGAATCAGTCCGCATTATGTATGCCCATGTACCCGGCGCCTGGTTGGCTTATTTAGCTTTCGTCATGACCGCAGTATCTTCCGCCGCTTATTTGTGGAAGCGAACTCGCTCGCTCACATGGGATCGTATCGCTGGGGCATCTGCTGAAGTTGGTGTTTTGTTTATGGGGATATCACTCGTCACCGGCAGTTTGTGGGGGCGACTGACCTGGGGCACGTACTGGACATGGGACGCCCGTCTGACGACAACAGCATTTTTATTTGTGACGTACATCGGGTATTTAGCTGTACGCGGTCTTGGTGGCACACACCAACAGCGGGCCCGCCGCAGTGCAGTCTTAGCACTGTTGGCAGTACTTGAAATACCGCTCGTGCACTTCTCGGTAGAACTATGGAACACGCTTCATCAAGAGGCAAGTGTGGCTGGTCGTGGCACAGATGTTGAGATGAATGGTCTGATGCTGTTCACTCTGTTCTTGGGTGTCGTGGTGTTCACCTTGATGTACATCTGGCTTGTGTTACATCGCCAGCGATCATTGATGCTTGAAGACATGCTTGATGACAGTGGTCTCGATAACGCTCTTTCTGAACGACGCGCTGAAGCAACGCAAGTAGGTCACTGATGGATGATCTTGGTTTCATCGTGGCAAGCTATGTCGTTACTTTCGTCAGCGTGGCGCTATATGCCCGTGGGGTGCTGCATCGCTCGCGCAAGGCAGCACGCGATGTTCCGCGCGATAAGAGGCCTTGGTTATGAGCGAATCCGATTCGCCAGATGACATTGGTACATCGCCCGACTCGCTAGATCTTTCACCTCGTGAGCCATCGGCACGTCAGCGGCGTCAGCGTCGCCCATGGTTGGCAATGATTGTTCTGCTCTTGGTAGTCGCCGCAGGAGGGCTGGTGCTAACAAAGTTTTTGACCTCTGCCATCGATTACTACTGCAATGTTGACGAGATCGGCGCTAAAGAAGGCTGCGAAGCGGGGCGAAGATTGCGCATTCAAGGAATCGTTGATGTTGGTTCGGTGACCGACAACGCAACCGCAACAGAATTCTCCATTTCATTTGGTGGTGTCTCACTGCCAGTCGTATATGAAGGGGAACCTGGCGGGATTTTCAAAGAATGTATTCCGGTCGTCGTTCATGGAATCTTGCGAGATGGAGTTTTTAACGGAGACCGCATAGAAGTGAAACATTCAAATGAATACGAGGCAGAAAATCCTGATCGTATTGCCGGGGAAACTGACAAGGGTTCGGAATGCTCGCTGTAAGTATCAATGCTGCTCTCGGGCGTGGAGCCATTTTATTGGGCCTTTTGACATGTCTGTCGGGTGTAGCCGTCACGATTGCGGGTATTCGTCAACACGATCTTCGGGCATTGAAATCTTCTGCGCGCTATGCCTATGTGGCTTTTTTCGCAGCGTTGTTGGCTTTTGTGATGATGGAACGGGCACTGATTACCCGTGACTTTTCTATGAAGTATGTCCAACAAGTTGGCTCCCGCGATACTCCAGCAATCTTCAATGTGACGGCTTTATGGAGCGCTCTTGAGGGCTCAATTTTGTTGTGGCTTTTAGTTCTCACTGCCTTTGTTGCAGCCGTGGCTCGCAAGTTTCGCGGACGGGCCGGTGACGAACTCTTGGCGTGGGCCATGGTTGTGATGTTCGTCGTTGGACTCTTTTTCTTCTTCTTATCTTTTGGTCCAGCGAATCCCTTCACCATGGGTCCTCTCGGAGTGAGCGATGGACCAGGTCCGAACCCGCTTCTTCAAAACCACATCTTGGTTTTGTTCCACCCACCAATCTTGTACATCGGCTATGTCGGGTTTACGGTTCCCTTCGCTTTTGCCATGGCGGCTCTGATCACTGGTCGGGTTGGTGAAGGTTGGCTACTTGAGACACGACGCTGGACTTTGTATGCATGGGGATTTCTCACTGTCGGAATCATTCTCGGCAGTTGGTGGAGTTACGAAGTGCTGGGTTGGAGTGGAGTTTGGGCATGGGACCCAGTGGAGAATGCCAGTTTCTTGCCATGGCTGACGGGCACCGCATATCTGCATTCGGTTTTGGTGCAAGAACGTCGCGGGATGTTGCGGGTGTGGAATCTCAGTTTGGTGATCGCCACATTTAGTTTGACGATTTTAGGAACCTTCCTGACTCGTTCGGGTGTGATCAACAGTGTTCATGCTTTTAGTGAGGGCAGCGTGGGTCCATGGTTGTTGGGTTTCTTCGCCGCAATCGTGATTGTGGCCATCATTTTGATTGGCCGCCGTGGAGATGAACTGCGTTCACCGGGAGCGATTGATTCGCCGATCAGTCGCGAGGGTGCTTTCTTGGCAAATAATGTTGTCTTTAGTGCCTTTGCCTTTGTTGTGCTTTTAGGAACCGTTTTCCCGCTCATTGTTGAGGCCGTCGATAACCGCCGTCTCGTTGTTGGGCAACCCTTTTTCAATCGCATGACGATGCCCTTGGGTTTGACGCTCTTATTCTTGATGGCCGTAGCTCCAGTTTTGCCATGGCGTAAGGCGAGTCAAGAAGTTTTACGCGACCGACTTTTCTGGCCTGCATGGTGCGGAGTTTTTAGTTTGGCAGTCGCTGTTTTTGTCGGTGCTGATGGGTGGGCCCCCTTGACAGCCTTTGCCATGGGTGGCTTTGCAAGTGGTGCGGCGTTGCGCCAGATCGTTTTGGCAAGTCGTCGGCAAGGTTGGCGTGGAGTCGTGGGGCGCGCCAACGGTGGGATGGTGGTGCATATTGGAGTGATCATTATCGCTGTGGCATTCACTGCTTCAAATTCGTATACCCGCACCCAAGAGTTTGTCATGAATGAGGGCGAGACAGTCACCTTCTCAGGTCACTCATTTACTTTTGAAGGTCTTTCTCTAGAGAGTGATGATGTCAAGACCAGTGTCAAGGCCGCAGTTCGCATTGATGGTGATCAGGTTTATAGCCCATCTCGGAGCAAGTATGTGAAGCAAGGTATGGACATTGGTACGCCGAGCGTGAAAAGTGGATTTGTGAATGATCTCTATCTCACACTCGAGGGAACAGTTCGTCCCGATGACACTCAGGCGCGGATCAAGATTTTTGTCAAGCCTCTGATCATGTGGCTGTGGATTGGTGGCGCATTGATGGCTATTGGCACTGTCTTGGCGGCCTTTCCAGGTAAGCGTCGACGCCCAACTGCGCCGGTGTCGGCAGGCCTTGAAGAATCTGTACAAGAAGTAGCCGATCATGTCTAAAGACTCGTCGCGTCGTATCGCCCCGCTGATTTCTCTCGGGATTGCGGCAGTGATGACTTTATTTATCATTGTGTTGGTGATCTCGTCTCAACGCAATATCGAAACAGCGCAAACTCCGTTGTTGCTCAAGCCCGCACCAGAAATTATCAGCACTACTTATGACGATAAAAACTTTGTGCTGTCACATCGCAAGGGTTCGTGGGTCGTTCTGAACTTCTTCAATTCAACATGTGTGCCGTGCAAGCGCGAGCACAGCGAATTAGTGAAGTTTTATGAGAACCAAAAACTGCTCAACGGCACGGGTAGTGAGTTGTACACCATTGTCAATGATGACGATGAGCAGGCGGTGCAAAGTTTCTTTGATGCACGCGGTGGTGGGTGGCCGATCATTCATGATGAGGATGCCAATATCGCAGTTGATTACGGCATTGCCAAGGTTCCCGAGACGTGGTTGATTAGTCCGACTGGTCTTGTTGTGCAGAGATTTACGGGTCAAGTGACGGCAGAACTCTTAGGCACCGCTATCGCCACCATGAGCGGAGATAGCGGGCAGTGATGTCATCTCGCCTCAGTAAACTCAAGCGTTGGCCATCATGGTTTTTGATGCTCGTGTGCGCGGGAGTCTTGATGTTCCTCGGCACCCAACGTGATTCCGGACCATCAACTGCTCAAGAACGGATTGAGGCCATTTCTCAGCGACTGGCGTGTCCTACATGTGATGGGGAAAGTGTGTACGAGTCGCGCAGTCCTGGGTCTCAAGCTATTCGTCAAGAGATCACCCGTCAGGTCGCTGACGGAGTTCTCGCCGATGGTCAAATTGTTCGAATGATTGACGACAGTTATGCCGCTGACCTGAAGTTAATTCCCAGCGCCACTGGTTTTGATGCTTTGATTTGGGTGCTTCCTGTGGCCGCTTTCGTGGCAGCCGTGGGCGGCTTAATCATTGTGTTTCGGCGATGGCGCCGTGAGGGTTCGCTAGTAGCGACGCAAGAAGATCAAATCCTTGTCACTCAAGCTCGTCAGGACAAAGACTGAGGTGCGGGAAAATCGGTTGGCTCAGTTGGAAGAGGAACGTGATTTCTTGCTCTCATCACTTTCAGATCTTGAGCACGAGTTCAGTGCTGGTGATATTGATGAGGGAGATTACCTTTCGCTGCGCGATTCGTATACCGCTCGGGCAGCAGCTCTGATTCGCGAGATAACGGCGGCTGGCGTGCCGCAAGCGACTGCTCGTATGAGTTGGAAGCCATTTGCATGGGGAATTTTGGTCGTGATCATTGCGCTCGCTGCTGGTGTAACGATTGCCCGCACGACAGGTGAGCGTCTGTCAGGTCAGGGGATGAACGGTCCGATTGAAGATGGAAGCGTGAGTTCACTGTTGGTGCAAGCTCGCTCTCAGGGTATGAGTAACATATCGACTGGTTTAGATTTGTATTCGCGTGTGTTAGCCATTGAGCCTGAAAACATTGAGGCTTTGACATATTTCGGTTGGCTCACAGTTTTGTCTTCTTCACAAGAAGACGATACGGCCGTTGCAGTTGATCGCTTGCAAAACGGTTTGCTACTTCTACGACAGGCAACGATCATTGATGATGGTTACCCAGATGCCCATTGTTTTCTCGGCATCACATTTTTTCGCTTTCTTGATGATGCCCAGGCTGCGCAACCCGAGATGCGCGCTTGTTTAGAAGCAAACCCGCCAGCAGCGGTGGCATCAATGGTGACAGGGTTATCAGATCAAATTGATGCAGCGGTGATGGAGTCTTCGACTCTCAGTCCGTAATTAAATCATTAGTCGGTGTCAGGAGGAGGCCACGCCGCGGCTCGGGTGATCTCGCCATTTTCACGCTCCAAGGCCCACACTGTGCCTTTTCGCCAGTCAGGATCTCCGGTGATTTCAGCGCCTCGACGCCGTAGGGCCGCCATCACATCGGGGATCACATCACCATGACTACACAAGACTGATCCGTGAGGAAGTGACGATATGAGTTCGAGAGCACCCTCGCGGTCATAACCCTCAGCGAGACATTTTTCGGTCTGGATGACAGCGTGGCGCTCGGCCGCTAGAGGTTCGAGAGTTTGGATACACCTGATGTATGGACTTGAGAGCAAAAGAGCGTCGGGGAGTTTGACGATGAGCCGACTCAGGCGCTCACAGATAGCCACTGCCTGACGGCGACCCTTTCCGCTGAGGGGACGCAGGGTGTCATCTCCGTCGTAGCCTGCTCGGTCACCCGCCTTGGCGTGACGAACAAGGTAAATGGTGCAGACCTTAGTCATGAGATCAAACTACAGGTAAAAATGAGGTGCTCTCCAGCGGTGTTGAACACTGCAAATGACGACAAACTGTAGGTATGAGCTTTTTCGAACGTAACCGGCAAGGCATTTCGGCACGTGGGCTTGATGCCTCACGATTGCCACCCGGACAATACTTGACGGATCGTTTTCCTGTTCTTCATGTCGGTGAAATCCCCGATTATCAACCTGGACAGTGGAGCCTGGATATTTTCGGTCTCGTTGATAAGCCGTTTACTCTGACTCTTGATGAATTGAAGGCACTACCGAGTGTGTCACTGACTTTTGATATTCATTGTGTGACTAAGTGGAGCAAGTTTGATACCACATGGCAGGGTGTTCGAGTTAAAGATTTACTGGCACTCGCTGGTGTGCAGAGTGATGCAACCCATGTCATGGAACATGCCGAATTCGGTTATACGACCAACGTCCCTTTGGCAGACATCACCACTGATGAGGCTCTCGTTGCTTACGCATTTGAAGGTGAAGAGATCACTGCTGAGCATGGTGGCCCAGTGCGGATTGTCATTCCGCATTTGTACTTTTGGAAGAGCGCCAAATGGTTGCGCGGTATTGAACTGATTCCTCAAGATGCACCAGGGTTTTGGGAGCGCAATGGCTACCACATGTATGCCGATCCGTTTAAGGAACAGCGTTTCTGGAATGACTAGTTTTTAACCGTTGATTTTCAGAAACTTGCTGAACTTCTTACGAGGCTTATTATCGGCAGCAATTTTTCGCGCGATGTCGTGGAAGATCAGACCAGATTCGCTGTCGGGGTCAATGGCCGCAATGGGTCGACCATCATCGCCACCTTCGCGCAGTGCTTGTACGAATGGCAACTGGCCGAGAAGCGGAACACCGAGTTCGGTGGCTAGCTCTTGCCCACCACCACTACCGAATAACTCATAGCGTTTGCCATCATCGCCAGTAAACCAAGACATATTTTCAATGATGCCCTTGACTGGCAAACCGACTTTGACAGCCATAGCTGCCGATAAGCGCGCAACTTTTTGTGCGGCCTGTTGTGGAGTGGTGACAACGTATACCTCACCCTTTGGCAGGTATTGGCTGAGGCTGAGAGCGATATCGCCAGTACCTGGTGGCATATCAATGAGCAAAAAGTCTGGTTCATCCCAATAGACGTCGGTCAAGAATTGCTCAAGTGCTTTGTGCAACATCGGCCCGCGCCAGACAACTGCTTGACCTTCGGGGACGAAATAGCCAATGGAGATGCAGCGCACTCCATATGACTCCGAAGGAAGCAACATGCGGTCAATGGCGACAGGATCAGCATTGGCGCCCAACATGCGCGGAATCGAATAGCCATAAATGTCGGCGTCTAAAACACCGACCGAGTGTCCTTGGGCGGCAAGCGCTACGGCGAGGTTGGTCGTGACGCTGCTCTTTCCAACTCCACCTTTGCCAGAAGAAATGAGTAGCGGGCGAGTTTTGTTATCTGGATTCGCAAATGGGATTGCGCGACCTTCGGCGTGACCATGGGCTTGACCTTGTCCCGCAGTTGCACCTGGGTCACCGTGCAATTTGAGGCGCAGTTCTCCGCGCTCTTCATCGGTCATCACGGTGAATTCGAGGTCGACGCTGGCAACGCCTGGGAGGGGAGTGACGGCACCCTTAACGCGGTTGGTGATCTCATTGCGCAAAGGACACCCAGCAACAGTGAGGGCTATCAGAATGGAAACGACACCGTCATTGATCTGCACATCGCGCAGCATGCCGATGTCCACAATGGAACGGTGGAGTTCTGGATCTTCAACCGGTCGCAGGGCTTCAACGACCTGCTCATGGGTAACTGACATGGGTGGGACTCCCGACTTCATAATTTGCACTACGGCGATAGGTATAATAACCGTATGTCTGCGACCCGCCCCCTTTCTAGTTCTGGTCACGGGTCACCATCGACGGCGACTGGTGGATTTGCGGCTTCTGTGACGGCGATTACCAATGCTTTTGGGGACCCTACTCGCCGTGCGATCTACCTTTTTGTACGCGGTATCGACGAGGGTGTCACAGCCGCCGAGGTTGCATCTGAGTTTGACCTCCATCCCAATGTGGCGCGACACCATTTAGACAAATTGGCAGCCGGCAGTTATGTCGACGTGGCTGTCGTTCGTCCGAGTGGCGGCGGGGCGGGGCGGCCGTCTAAGCGCTATTCGGCGGCGGCAGAGTTACCGATGGGCGAGTTCCCTGTGCGCAGTGACGACCTGGTTTTAAGCCTTTTGGGAAAGACCTTGGCGATGTTGCCTGCTGCACAGGCCGAGATCATCGCCGAAGAGGTCGGTCAAGAATATGGACGGGCGATGGCAGCAGCACTCACGGATACCGATTTGGCTGCTGGGCAAACGAGTTTACGCTCAGCGATGCAGGCCGTAGCCGACGCCCTCACCGCCCACGGGTTCGCAGCTCACACCGAGAAGCGCAATAACCAATTGCAAATCATAAATAATCACTGCCCATTTGGCGATGTGGCTATTGAGCATCCAGTGATTTGCGCTGTTGATCGAGGCATGGTCAAAGGTATGTTGAGCGCCTTGTACGGTGACGCCGATGTCTCAACTATGGAATCTTTGCCGATGGGTAGCACTTTTTGCGCTACTGCGGTCTGAGTTCACGCTCTCCTAGGCGATAGCGTCAGAACAAGAAAGCGAGCAGGAAATTCCTGCTCGCAGTGCTAACACCGGAGGCAAGTCGTGGACATTCGTATTGGCGTTACTCAGATTGCACGCGAAATTTCGCTGGAGCAAGCCGATGAAGAACGCGATGCAACCAAGGCCAAAATTGAAGCTGCTTTATCAGGGGCAACTGATGTTTTATGGCTCGTTGATAAAAAGGGTCGCACCGTGGGAGTGGCTTCGGCCAAAATTGCTTATGTTGAGTTCGGTTCGGTTGATGGCGACCGACGTATGGGTTTTGGTGGCTGAAAGACTCGTTTAGAGCAAAGGATGACCGAGTCGCCCACGGTTTTCGGGCAGACTCGTAGGCATGGGAACACTTGGCGATCTACTTCGTCAACATACTGACCTCTCCAAGGACGACAGTGCTCATCTGCAGCAGCTGATCGGTGAATGGGGCATGTTGGCTGATCTTTGTTTCGCTGACATGATGCTGTACCTGCACAGTCACGACAACACATGGGTGGTCGGTGCTCAAGTGCGTCCGGCCACGGGTCAAACGATCTACCGCAGTGACCTTGTTGATTCAGAGGCCAATGAAGCCGAAGCCGAACTTCTTGGTCGGGCATTCGCCTCGGGAGAAATTTGTGAAGGCGAACTGCATAAAAGAAATATTTTTGATTCCATTCATGTTTTAGCGATCCCAGTTCACGGCGAAGACGGCCCGATTGCGGTCTTGACGCGCGAGTGGTCGTCTAAGACCAGTCGCCAGCCGGGTGAACTTGAGCGTACATATCTTTCGATTTTTCAACGCATTGCTGAGATGATCACCCAAGGTGCATTCCCATTCCGTGGTCGGGCCGCAGACCTTAGTGCTGCGCCCCGCGTTGGAGACGGGGCAATCGTCCTTGATGAACAGGCCGTTATTCGCTACGCATCACCAAACGCGGTGTCAGCATTGCATCGAGTTGGAATCACAGCCAATGTGGTCGGCCAATCTGTCAGTGAACTTGGTTTCGCCGACAGTCCGGTGCGCCAAGCCTTCGAACGTCATGAACCCGTCATCGAAGAATTTGACCAGACAGCCGATGTGACCTTGCTGGTTCGCTGTCTTCCAATCATCGCTTCGCAGGTCATCACGGGTGGGATGTTGCTCATTCGCGATGTCACCGAAGTGCGCCGCCGCGATCGTCTGCTGCTCTCAAAAGACGCCACGATCAGGGAAATTCACCATCGCGTGAAGAATAACTTGCAGACCATTTCATCGCTGCTGCGTTTGCAAGCGCGTCGACTGGAATCGCTAGAGGCGAAGGCGGCAATTCAAGAGAGTGTGCGGCGGATTCGTACGATCGCATTAGTGCACGAAACTTTGTCTCGTGAAACCGGCGACGACGTGGCATTCATTGAGATCGTTCGCCCTTTGTTGCGCTTGGTTGAAGAAGGTTTGCAATCACCCGATCGTCCCGTGCGATTTATTGTTCAGGGTGATGGAGGCCGTCTGCCAGCCACAGTCGCCACGCCTCTGTCTGTGGTCTTGACCGAACTTTTGCAAAATGCTGTTGATCACGGCTTCCCTGAAGGTAGCGCTGGTGGCACGGTGGTCGTGGAACTCGGTGGCACTGATGATGACATAGAGATCAAAGTTATAAACGATGGTCGTGTCTTGGACCCAGCATTTGATCTCAATGG
>SHUW01000003.1 GCA_009694465.1 Ilumatobacteraceae bacterium | reverse complement strand
CCATATTGATTTGATTCTTGAATGCCGAAGTCATTTCCAAGCGCACGGAAACTACTTGAGAAGCCGTTGATGCCATCACTTCCACCGAAATAAGTTTTGAACTTAACTGAACGCACGACTAAGCGAATAATTTCCGCCGAAGCGATGGTGACGATTGCCAAATAATCGGCACGCAAACGAAGAGTTGGGATGCCCATGAGTAATCCCAAAATGACTGAAAACAAAATACCGAGAGGGATGCCCCACCAGAACGAGATATCAAAATAGTGGGCGGTCATACCGAGTCCATAGGCACCACAAGCCATGAAACCCGCCTGACCGAAGTTCAAGAGACCCGTGTAGCCGAATTGCACATTCAACCCCAAAGCGGCGATAGCAAAATACACCGCGTTGATCCCTATGAAGCCCTTGAGGCTGTTTTCAAGTATGAGATTCCAATCCATGGCTAACCAACCCTCTGTGCTCTACCCAGGATGCCTTGTGGCCTGAGCAATAGAACCAAAATTAGGACGAGCAAGGCGGGGGCCGTCTTCAACTCTGTCGGTACAACCAAACTTGATACTTCGACCATGACGCCGACGACAAAACCGCCCACCAATGCGCCGAAGGCACTTCCGAGTCCGCCCAAAGTGATGCCGGCAAACAATAAAAAGAGCAGGCGTCCGCCCATATCAAAACTTACTTGCTCATCTAGCCCACGGAAAACCCCTCCAGTCGCCGCTAAAGCGCCCCCAATAATCCAAACCAAGCGAATGACTTTTTCGGAATCAATTCCTGTCGCTGATGCTAAATCAGGATTATCAGAGACAGCGCGAGTTGCTTTTCCAAGTCGAGTGAAACGTAATCCAAGAGCGGTAACGACCAAAATGAGGAGACTCAAAATCGACACCACGAAGTCACGGGGTGTGATGTTGATAGGTCCGAGATCCCACGACCTTTGTAACGAGAAATCCGAAAAGGGGCGTGTGCGCCCTTCAAATCGTGAGAGGAAAAAGTTGCGTAGAGCGATTGACAAACCCACGGTCAAAACCATCTGAGTCACTAGTCCGACACCACGGCGGCGCAGAGGTCCGAAGATTCGGTTATTCAGGGCCCAACCAAAACCACCACCCAAGATGATGCCCAACGGAGCCGCCCAAAATATGTGGAATGTCCCATCTGGATGAATACCGGGAATGAAACTTAATGAACCCAAAAACGTGAGTCCAGTGACATTGAATACAAACGTTGCGATTCCACCAAAGGTGACAATTTCGCCATGCGCGAAGTTCGTTAATCCTGTGGTCCCAAAAATGAGGCTCAGACCGACGGAACACATCGCCAAGATGAGCCCGAGTCGGATGCCATCGGATATGCGCTGCGCGACGCGTTCAAAACCTGATTGGCTAACAGTTTGCGACTCACCAGTAAAATAGGTGACGACCTTGGTCTTTGTCACGAACGAGTCAGTAAGAATATTCTGCACCGCAGGCGTTTTAGTATCAAGTTTTTTACCCGACGGAAGGGTCCCCTCATTGAGACTTACGGTGTAATCCGCCCGAGACGGGACCGAGACAATTACGACTCCTTCAGCATCCGTGAGTCCAACCCCAACGATCTCTCCATTGGCGTCGGTGACTGTTATCTCGACTCCTGGCAGCGGTTGGTTATCTGCTTTGCCATCAGGTGTTCGAACTTGATCTCGAACTTGGGTGCGAATGCTGTAACCATCATCGGCCGCTTTCGCTGTACCAAACGAGAAACCCAAAACAGAGCCAAGTGCGATGAGCAGCACGAGACAACGTCTCCCGATGGTTTTACCTGTCGATACTTCCACTACACCCTCTGTCCTTGGCGAGCAACGAGATAACGCCACAGGCTCAGACTAGTTCTCGAGAACTGTCTAAAGTAAACCAAGTGCTCCCAACGCCGAAACCTACTCGCCCCGTAGCGCTGGTATTGCTGGCAAGCGCGTTATTTGGTACTACGGGTACCGCTTTAGCCAAAGGACCAGCAAATATTGATGCCATCTCTGCTGGCATTTTCAGGCTGATCATTGGAGGTTTGGCGCTCACTCTTATCTCTTGGAGACATTTTTCGACTCTCAAGGATCAATTGCGTCATCTTCTCCTCGGGGCCATTGCGGTGGCTACATATCAACTTCTCTTTTTTTATTCAGTCAGCCTCACGGGAGTTGCTTTGGCAGCTCTGATCACGATCGGTGTGAGTCCTTTATTTTCTCGTTTACTCTCACACCTAAAGGGACAGCCGGCCCCATCTCCAATCTGGTACGTAGCCGCCGCTTTCACTCTCTCAGGTCTCGTGGTCTTGGTTTTGGGTTCTGAGAATGCAGTGTCGTACGACCTAGGTGGGATTATGTGTGCTGCCATCGCTGGCTGTGCTTATGCCATGTACACAGAGAGCGCTTCTGTTCTTATCAAATGCAAAGCGGATCCCACAGCAAGTCTTGGTGCCATGTTCTTCATTGCTGGATTACTAACTACTCCACTCTTAATCTTCCACCGACTTGCTTGGGTGATTACATCTAGAGGAATCCTCGTGATTCTTTACCTATCTGTCATCACTTTGACATGTGCTTACGTCGCTTTTGGTAAGGCACTGGTGTCCTTAAGTCCAATGACAGTCGTGATGTTGACCACTCTCGAACCAATAGTCGCCTCAGTTCTTGCTGTGCTCATATTAAATGAAGATTTTCCCTTCGCTTCGTGGGTTGGTGCCGCCCTAGTGCTCATCGGCTTACTCATGGTTGGGTTGTCAACACCTCGGCAAACTACGGTGAGACCGTGAACGATTCCGCGCCTGCTCCCATCAAGAACCGTATTACCGAACTCTTAGGAATCGATTACCCGATCATCCAAGCCCCAATGGGATGGATAGCGAGAAGCCCCTTAGCGAGCGCCGTTAGCAACGCTGGAGGTTTGGGGATCATTGAGACCTCTTCTGGTGAACTTGACAATATTCGGCTGGAAATCGAAAAGATGGCTGCCCTCACACAGAAGCCATTCGGGGTGAACATCGCTCAACTTTTTGTTCGCGATCCGTCGATCGTCGATTTCGTTGTCGCACAAGGCGTCAAATTCGTGACAACTTCAGCTGGTGACCCAAAGCAATATACGGCGCAGTTGAAGGATGCTGGGTTGACGGTCTTTCATGTCGTCCCCACGCTTTCGGCAGCCCTCAAAGCAGTTGCTGCGGGCGTTGATGGTCTCGTCGTTGAAGGCGGTGAAGGTGGCGGTTTCAAAAACCCACGCGATGTTTCCACGATGGTCCTTCTGCCACTCGTGGCTTCACGTGTCGACGTACCGATCATCGCCGCAGGTGGAATCAGTGACGGAGTTTCCATGGCTGCGGCTTTTGCGTTGGGCGCGCAGGGAGTGCAAATGGGAACACGAATGGTTTCTGCTGCTGAATCGCCAGTGCATAATAATTGGAAACAGGCGATTCTCAACGGTGCAGAGACGGACACTGTATTTCTTAACCGTCATTCAAAGCCTGGCTTGCGAGCGATACGAACGGAGCGCACAAGTGCTTTAGAAAAGCAAGAACACGTTCCCTTAACGGAGATGAGTCGTGCCCTGGAACTTTACTTTGGCGGTGATATGGAGGCGGCAATTGCCTTAACTGGCCAAGTCATGGGGCGTATTGACGCAATCTTGCCGGTGCAAGAAATCATTCATCAGACGATGATTGATTTCCGCTCTACTATTTCTCGTTTGGCAGCAAACGTCTGATGCCCGATGAGCCACAGGTTCACTAACGAAATAAAAAACAGGGTTGCGCCGAAAACATGTATTCCTACTAACAACGCAGGAATATCGTTGAAGTATTGGACATAGCCGACCGTCGCCTGAAGAATTGACGTAAGAATAATGATCTCCAGTGCTGATTTCATTGATACCAATCCCTGTGTTCGCCGAACATAGCCAGCCAAAACCAACATCAATGCAATCATGATGATCACAGATGTTCCATGCACCTTGGCTGCTGAAGCAACCTCAAACCCTAAGCGTCGAGCTTTTTCATCACCAGCATGGGGACCCGAACCCGTCACAATCGTTCCTGTAAAAATTGCGATACCGCCACAGACGCACACCAAGCGCACAACCCATACACCAACAGATGAAATCTGACGCTCAATACTCACGGTGTTTTCCTGTGAACGTTTCAACAACAGAAAAGCGTTCGCCACAAGGAACATGGACAGAATAAAATGACCTAGGTTGGCGATCGGATTGAGATCAGTGAGAACAACGATGCCGCCGAGAATGACCTGTCCTGCGACGCCGAGGACAAGTCCCCAGGCCATCCACAAAAGATCTCTTCGATATGGAATTCGATATCTGGCGGCGAGAACAGCCACAATCACCACGGCAGCAACGAGACCAGTGAACAACCTGTTGACCTGTTCAATGGCACCATGAAAAGTAGACACATCCACAAATTTCTCGGCGTTGCAGCGAGGCCAATCCGAGCATCCAAGACCCGAGCCACTGAGCCGCACGGCGGCTCCACTAACAACGATGATGCACAGCAGCAACAGAGCCGTTCTCGTGATCCGAACGTAGCCTTCGGGGCTGATCACAGGACGCTTTCGAAGCACTTGAAAAGCTTTCACGCCCCCACAGTATGCGGAGGGCTTCACTTACGCCACATGTTAGGACTACGGTCACATCATGCTTTCGTCCTTCGATGACTTCCCAATTCATGCCAGTAGCGCCCCTGTCAATGAAACTGCCTCAAGCGACGCGAACCACTATGACCGTTATTTCTTTAATGGTTATCGTGCAGATGCTTCAGTCTTTTTTGCCGTGGCCCTAGGTCTGTATCCGAATCGGCATATCTCTGATGCTTCTTTCTCTGTCATCATCGACGGTAAAGAACAGATCTCCCTACATTCGTCTGCGCGTGCCCCACAAGATCGAGCGCAGGCCAATAAGGTCGGACCTATCGAGGTCAAGGTTCTGGAGCCTATGAAGCGGCATCAGATTCTTGTTGACAGTCCTGAACACTCGCTACGCTGCGATCTGACTTTCACTGCACGCAGCGGACCGATTCAAGAGCCACACTTCTTAGTAAAAGCGGGACAGCGCACCGTTTTCGACTACACCCGTCTGACGCAGTTTGGCCATTGGGTGGGTTGGATTGAGTTAGATGGGATCATCCATAAGATTGAACCCGCAACGACAGCTGGATCACGAGATCGTTCCTGGGGCGTGCGTCCGATCGGTCCGCCATCTGATGCAGGTGCACCAGTGGGTGAGGCTCAATATTATTGGTTATGGGCTCCAATAAATTTTGGCAGCTTTGCGACTCATTTTGATGTGAACGAATATTCTTCAGGTGAGCGCTGGCATGAGACCGGCTTTGTTATTCCCGATGGTGACAGCCCAGCAAAAGTAATGAAAAAAACTGTTTATCGCAGCAAACTGCGCTCAGGAACACGATGGGCCGAATCATTTTCCATTGACTTGATTGATCAAGATGACACCATCAGCACAGTTGATTTGACGCCAATTTTCGAATTTCACATGTCTGGTATCGGCTATGGGAATAAGGACTGGGGCCACGGTCATTGGAAAGGAGAAGCGGCTGTTGGCTTTGAACGCTGGAATCTCCCCGTGTCCAACCCCTGTGACCCAGGAAACCTGCACATTCAGGCACTTTGTCGCGCAAAAATGGGAGAACACACGGGAATCGGCATCCTCGAACAGTTTGTTATTGGTCCACATCAGCCAAATTCGCTGACGTCAATGATTGATCCCGCCCCTTAGAACGTTTTTACGTGTGACGAACCGTCATTCCCCCGTCAACGACAATCGTGGCTCCAGTCACAAAACTCATAGCAGGCAAACACAAACTGAGGGTCATATGTGCCACCTCTTCGGGTTCACCATAACGGCGTAAAGCGACTCTTCGTTTGGCATAAATCTGTTTCATGTCATCGGGTATCCCTTGGGTCATACCAGTGTTAATCGGTCCAGGACATATGCAATTGACAGTGATGCCATCTCGTCCAAGTTCAACAGCAAGACTTCTTGTGAGTCCTGTGACACCAGACTTTGAAGCTGAATAAGCCGACAAAGTCGGTGTGGCGACTATTGATTCTGTTGATGCAATATTGACAATTCGAGGTGCCGTGGATTTCTTGAGGTGCACTAGGCATGCACGAATAAGGTAAATGTACGCCGTGAGGTTGACTGCAATCGTACGATCCCAAGCCTCAGCAAAATCATCTTCATTGAGTAAGGATCCGCTACCCATGGAGACGCCAGCATTGTTGATCACAAGGTCCACACCTCCGTACTTCTCAACAACGGATTCAACCATCTTGGTCACTTCTTGAGTTCGACATACGTCTAGAGGAAAAGCGACTGCTGCATCTGCCCCATATCTAGCGGTGATCTCACTCACGACTGCGTCAACGGCATCCACATTCAGGTCAACAACAACTACCTTGGCACCCTCATCGGCGAACAGCAAGGCTGTTGCCCGACCCATACCACTGCCCGCACCGGTGATGATTGCGATCTTGCCCTCGATCGACCTACTTAATTTTGAGAGGCGGGTCATGCCGACACCAACAGCTGATCGAGGTTATGCACGCGCAAACCGTTCAAATCCACCGACGCCATACATTTTCATAGCGATCGCTCGATTGACCGTCACTTTCATGAATGCCGTATCGGGACTATTCTCGGGACCCCCAGGCGCAAACCCATTGAGGTCATAATCGAACACGCCGTTCCATAACCTCCGCTTCGTCTCAATATCAGATAACACTTCCGCGGTACCCCACACCTCAACTCCATCGCCATTTTCCGTCACCTGCCAGTGCAAGGCAACACGCGGGTTGGCAGAAACGTTGCGACACTTTGTTGAATTCAGCCCAACCATGATCCACAAAATCTCGCCTTCCCAACAGGGATGCACAGGAACGACGTCCGGCTCGTTATCCGCACCGACCGTGGCGATGTGTGCCCACACGCTGAGTACCGATGTGGCTTGCTTGATCTCTTCAATGTCCATTGATCTCCCCTGCTCAATCTTCTTATTACGGACGGACTTCGTAAAAGGCATTCAACGAATGCTCAATGTCCAACTTACGAAACCTACTAAAACCAGCGTCTTCAGCCATTGCCCGTGCCTTGGACTCGGGCAGGCCTAATGTTCCAAGTCCGGCTCCGCCAGCCACTGACATGGCCGAGGACATGCAACTCATCACACTGATTCCGTACATCAACGAGGCCATCGGATTCTTTGCCATATTTTCAGCGAATGTATCAAGGGCTTTGATATCAACCAAAAGCCATATCCCGCCAGGTTTCAGTGATCGTCGGATCGCTCGCATCACATCTTGGGGATGAGTCATGTCGTGAATGCAGTCGAAGGCCGTAATGAGATCTAGAGACTCATCTTCAGGAAGCGGAGTGGAACGTGGATCCACAAACGAGACATTGCTGAGTTGTTGTTCGGCTTTCTTGGCAACAGCGCGATCAAGGGCAAATCTGGAAATGTCATAACCCGTCACAACGCTGCGCGGAAAGGCAGTCGCTATACGAACGGCTGCTCCCCCAGCACCACATCCGATATCGGCAACTTGAGCACCAGCCATCAGGCCTTCTACGGCTCCATCCAAAGCTGGCAAAACTACTGGCAACAAATAAGAGCGACTCCATGGCTCGAAACTGCGTTCAATTCCGACTGCTCCTTCTGGTCCGTGACTGTCGTAGTCGTAACCCAATCCAGTTCTAAAGCTTTCTGGGAGGGCTCTGAGACTTTCCATCGTCTGCGGCAGGCGGTGAAACATGCCCATGCCAAACGCTGGATGATTTTCATCGGCCAAAACGACGGCTGCCTCTGGAGTCAGAGAATAGAGCTCATTCCCACTCTCTTCAATTGTCACTTCAATCAGACGTGCGGCGGCCTGATTATGTAACCACTCCTGAACCCACCTCTGATGTAGCGAGGTCTTACCAGCTAATTGTGCACAACTCAATGCAAACGGTGAACTCGCTAGTGCTCCATAGAGCCCGAGGCGATCCCCCAAATGAATCATCCCTGAAGTCACCGCTCCTTCTAATTTAGTAAAAACCAAAAACGAATACATCTTGAGTGCGTTCAGATCTAAATCTCGTTCAGACATCAGTAAGTCCTTTCATCTGCGGGTAGATGTTCAACATCACTCAGTTTGGTCAGACCAAAAGTGTGCCCGTCACCTATTTCATAGGATGACAAACGATTAATTGAAGCGTGAGCGATGACAAAACGTTCCCATTCCCAAGGTGTTGGTGTTAAGCCGAGGATGTGATTAATAAAGACACTGTTGGTACCGGCATGAGCAATGAGAAGAATGCTTCGATCAGGTTTTTCTATATTCCAAACTGGTAATTGCTGAGCTGAGCGCGTGATTCCTCGCTCTAACAAAAATGAATTTGCCCCAGAATGAATTCGCTGCACAAAGTCCCGAACGGGTTCTCCGTCCTGCAATCCATCCCAGCGTTTTTCAGCCGGTCGATTTCTCTCTTCCTGATAGGCAGCATCCGCTTTTTCGCGCGGCGTGCCGTGCCATAACGGATTGCGAATCTCTTCAAGCCAAGCCTCTGTTGATTCCTCACCCAGAGGCAGATCCAACATCTGCAAGAGCGGGGCCGCTGTCTGTTGCGCCCGCAGAAGAGGTGACACCCAGACCTCATCAAAATGCTGTTTTTCTAAAGCCCGACCCACTAATTCAGCCTGGCGAAAACCGAGCGCTGTGAGTGGAGGGTTATCGACGTTGAGATCGTCTTTTACCCATTCAGGCTGACCATGACGAACGAGGACAATTTCCACACTCTCATCATCTCATCTCCGGGAAGGTTTTCTCGTCTCCAGAAGTGTCCGTTGCAGTAATCCAAGACGAATACATGGAGGCATATGTGCCTCCCGCGTCGACAAGATCGAGGTGCGATCCATCTTCAACGAGTCGACCCTGATTCAGTACCAAGATTCTGTCGGCACGCTTGGCAGTTGACAAGCGATGAGCAATCGAAATCGTTGTACGACCTTGGGAAATCTTCTCCATGGCTCTGCCCAATCGTAATTCCGTCACGGCATCAACCGATGAAGTTGCCTCATCCAGGACAAGAATGGCTGGGTCCACCAGTGACGCTCGAACAAGAGCGATTAACTGGCGCTCACCAGAGGACAGCTGCGCACCTCGCTGGCCCACAACAGTCTCCAGGCCATACTCCAAACCTGTCAGCCAATCTTCAAGTCCGAGCGCCCCAAAAACATCACGTAGTTGCTGATCACTCACCGACGGACTGACGAAGCGAAGGTTATTGCAGATCGTGTCATCAAAAAGGAAGGGCTCTTGAGGGACGATGACCACTCGTTTACGTAGTTCATCATTGGCCACCATGGTGAGAGCAACTCCTCCCAAAGTAATTCCACCGATGGTGGGATCGCTGAAGCGACCAAGCAGACGACCGAGCGTCGTTTTACCTGAGCCGGTCTCACCAACCACGGCTACCCGACTGCCGAAAGCAATCAAGGCGTTGACACCTACTAAGGCTGGGACCTCGAAGGATCCCCGATCACCCACCTCGCGTGTTTGATAGGTAAAACCAACATTTCGAATGTCAATGTCTAGTGAACCAACGGGTAGTGGTAACGGAGAATCACTTTGTGGCGGGCCAACGGGAATCGCCAAAACACCCAATACGCGTTTCAGGCCCGAGACAGCAGTTTGCGTTTGGAAAAGAACCTCCGTAATTTCGGCAATCGGTTCAAGAAAGCGATACGTCAGAAAAACAAATCCGATCAGCGCACCCGTCGTCAAACCTGATGTAGGACCTCGTAACACACCCACCATGACAACTGCAGACACAGCGAACGCCCCAAAAATCTCACCGGAAGGGAACAAAATAGCACCGACCATCGTGGCCCGCATCTGAGTGTCTGCACGCCTGCGAGCACCAAGTTTGCTGCGCGTGCCAAAGATGCGACCAGCGTCGTAGGCCCGCAGTGTTTCCGCACCCGTCACCAGTTCGGCGGTTGACGATAGTAAATCAGCATTAGTCGAGCGAGTGAGATCGTAGGCCTTGACCAAACGAGATTGACCCCTCTTCAAAACCAACATTAAAGGAGCGGATATGGCGATCACTAATAGACCGAGAATCCAGTCATATGAAAGCATCACAGAGCCAACCACGAGCATTAACAGACCGTCCAACAAAAATGCCAAAGCACCCCAAGAAAAGAATTGCGACAAGGTTTCTACATCTGATGTCACACGCGCTACGAGTGAACCATTCTTTTCATCATCATGGTCTTCAAGACTTAAACGGTGAATATGTTCGAAGAGGTTCACGCGCAACATAAACAACGCAATTTCTGAACGTACTCCTAGACGGACGACGGCATGTCGTTGTGAAAGACTTGCAAGGGTGAGCCACAAAGCACCAAAGAGCGCTAACCGCAGAATATACGAAGTGTCGACGCTCACGATTCCAGCAGAATCACTGTGTTGAATTCCGCGGTCAATTGCTTGCTGGATAATGACTGGAACCACAATTCGACCGCTTGCTCCGATAGCCGCGAAGAACATGGTTTTCGCAAAGCCCTCGCGCAATGTAGGAGCCGCACGCACCCCAAGTCCAACAGCAGCTAAGGCGCCAAGAGATTGATTATCATCTGCCATCTCAAGATTCCTCCCTATCCTGTTCGTAGGCCTGCATTAATTGCCGATAGGACGCACTCAGCAACAAAAGCTCTTGATGGGGCCGTTGATCGACTATTCCTCCGTCAGCAACAAAAATCACTTCATCCGACAAGGCGATGATGGAAGGCCTTGAGGAAACAGCTATGACCGTTGTTTCACTTAATTCTCTGCGAAGGTTTCCCATCACTTTCGATTCGGTCAATGGATCAAGAGCGCTGGTGGTGTCATCAAGTAGCAGCACTTTGGGAGAGGTAATGACGGCCCTCGCTAACGCCAGTCGCTGACGTTGTCCACCGGACAGACCCACGCCGCGCTCTCCAACAATCGTTTGCAAGCCCCTTGGAAGATCAAATAGAAAGTGCGCTTCAGCAATTTCTATCGCCCGAGTCACTTTTTCATCTCGATATTCGTGACCCATTGTAATATTGTCCAACACGCTACTTCCAACGACAAACGGCTCTTGAAAAACAAGCGCAGTAGCATCTGGCGATCCGGAAATCACTCCACTAGATATTTCGATGAGCCCAGCCATTGCATGTAACAAAGTGGTTTTTCCGCTACCGGTGTAACCCACTATCGCTGTGATTGAACCAATCTTGAAGGATGCGCTCACACCTGCTAACACATCCTTGTCAAGCGTGTGCCCAACACTGACATCGGTCAGGGTCAACCCACCTTCACTCTCATTGATCTTGCGTCGCGGATCCGTAAGAATTTCTTGATCCAGCAAACTTCTCAGACGAGCAAAACCCGATTGTGAACGAGGCATCTCAGAAAAGGCGTAGCCGATGAGGCGTAATGGGAAAACCAACAAAGTGAACATGTAAATGCAACTTGCCAATTCGCCGACTGAGAGATCACCAGATCGGACTCTGAAGGATCCACCGACCACTAAGCATATGTTGGTCAGGTTGGGAACAAAGTCAAGACCGGCTTCAAACAGCGAGCGTAATTTTATGGCTTCAATTCTTGCCACCTTGACACGTGATGCAATTGTGGCCAGACGATTCGTCTCTTGCAATTCGGCACCGAAGGCTTTGACAACCGTTACACCTTCAAAACTCTCATGAACTGCTGCCGATAGGGAACCCAGTTCATCTTGAGCAAGATCAAACCATCGATCCACGCGACGTTGATACATCACATTCAGTAAAATCAGAAGCGGGAAAACGCTTGTTGCCGCTATGCCCAACCAGAGATCAGTAGAGATGAGACCCGTAGCGGCAATCACCATCATTAAGAGAACACTGCTGGCATAGGGCAAAGGGGCCAACACTGCCACGGAAGCTTCACAATCGACACCTGCACGCGTGATCAGATCTCCGGCGGACTGCTGACGATGCCACGAGACTGGCTGATCGACTAAAGCATCCACGACTTGCGCTGTGAGCGACTCAGCGGTGCGCCACTGAGCTTTTCCGGCCCATGTCCGACGAATGACCACACCCACGGCACGAATCAAAGAGAGACCCACAAGCAACCCGAACGTTGCCGCTATTCGTTTGACCGAGATCACGCCTGTCGCAAAGCGCGTCACAATCACTTCATCAATCACCCACCGTAAAGCCCAAGAGGAGGCAACCGTACAGACAGCAAAGACGGAGGCACCAGCCATCGAAATAGCAAACAATCCAGGATGAAAACTCACCAATGTCTTGAGCAGTACGAATGCTCTGCGGAATCGATGAATCTGTCTCTCAGGCTTGGGCACAATCAATTCCTAGCAGTAATCTAGCAATATGGAAATTGCATTACCCAATCAACTTAATCTTGGTTTGCTTATCTTGCGCTTGTGTCTGGGATTGTTTCTTGCATACCACGGTTACAACAAAGTATTCGGAGCAGGTGGCCTTGCTGGAACCTCTGGCTGGTTCGCAAGTATGGGCATGAAGTGGCCTAAGTGGCAGGCACGTTTGGCAGCGAGCACAGAAATAGGAGCTGGCCTAATGCTGGCAGTCGGATTACTCACTCCACTTGCCGCCGCAGGCGTCATTGGAGTCATGGTCGTGGCGATCTATACGGCACATGGCAAGGTCGGTTTTTTTATCTTCAAACCAAATCAAGGTTGGGAATATTGCGCCACAATCTTGCTGGGTGCTTTGGCGGTTGGCACCATCGGCGCTGGAGACTGGTCCCTAGATAATGCCATTGATTTCTCGGTACCGGGTTGGAACTCACTCGTGATCACCGCTGCCCTTGGAATTGGCGGAGGAATTTTACAGATGCTTATTTCCTATCGCCCCATTAAAACATCGTGAGCCTTTCTCGCCAGCCTGTCAAAGTATTATTGACTTTTATTTCTCTTGGCATTGCCGTCTTTTGGGTCTGGGCACTATTTTTCCCGCCTTCCAGAGACAATGTCGCTGCGGTCGATGACACTTCCTGGTCAATACGAGCCAACGCGTTGTGCCAAGAAGCAAATCTTCAGCGAGATACTTTGGTTGACCTGAGACGCATTAATACTGTCGGTCCCAACGCTTTGTCAGAGCGTGCCGACATTATTGACGAAGCCACAGCGATCATTCAGAAAATGCTTGATGATGTCACTTCGCAACAGTTAGCCAGTCCGCAAGACCAAAAGCGAGTCGATACTTGGAGAGATATTTTTCAGGATTGGATCAACGGTCGCATCGCCTATACGGCAATATTGCGCACGGGCGAAAACGCCCCTTTTGCAGAGTCAATGGTCGAAGGTTCACCAGCCTCAACATTGATTGATTATTTCGCTCAAGCAAATCGTATGAAGTCGTGCGGCGCACCAAAGGACCTTGCGGTTTAAGAAATCACAGGTTCCCAAGCACCATTGACGTAGCGTCTCACGACTTTGGCCGGCGAACCAACAGCCACGCTGAATGACGGGATCGTTCCAGTAACAACACTGTTCGCTCCAATGACGACATGCTCTCCAATATCAGCACCCGGCAGAACGACAGTCCCATATCCAAGCCAAGAACCGTTGCCGATACGCACTGCCTTCTCCGGCATGGTCTGCACTGATATCGGACGCGAGATGTCCTCATACCCATGATTTTGGTCGGTGATGTACACGTTGTGACCTGTCCACACATCATCACCTATCTCGATGGAGAAGTGCCCAACGATGCCTGTACCTTTTCCGATCAAGCAACGATTCCCAATCGTCACAATTCGATCGCTCAAACATTGTTGACCAGGAACCATTCCTGCGGAGAGGGTGCAATCTGGACCAATCATTGTGTTGCGCCCGATGTGAATAAACCGTTCATTAAAGATCGTGTTCGCTGGAAAGCAGATCACGCTCTGTTCTCCAAAACTGCCAAACAGTTTTCCTTTCTTCGTTGATCCTCCGATGGCACCCGATTCAATAGCCATCTCCCAGAGGTAATGCACGAGACCGGAGAAGCGTCGATTTCGCCATGCACGCCATCGTCCCAAGGGTTGTGCCTCAAAGGCTGGCTGATCAATCACTCTTAGAGAATATCTAGACCCGAGACATTTCTTGAAAGGAGAACAACATTGCGTTGTATCCCCCACAACTCTGCCAACATAGGACAATGGCAAACTCACGAAGCGTCCACTACTCAGGCTCATTGACTGATGTTGGAGCGATCAAAGTGGGGCATTTCAGTCGCACAGGCAATGGTTACTTGACTGGAACTACGGTTGTTTTGACTGGGCAGGGCGCTGTCGCTGGAGTTGACGTGCGCGGTGGCGGTCCTGGAACTCGAGAAACTGATGTCCTACAACCAGAGAATTTGGTGCAACGGGTGCACGGAATCGTCCTCACGGGAGGAAGTGCTTACGGCCTAGGTGCAGCCCAAGGTGTCATGGACGAACTCGAGGATCAGTACGTCGGGTACCCAGTAGGTGAATCTCCACAATGGGTCGTACCCATCGTTCCCGCCGCCGTGATTTTTGACCTCGGGCGGGGCGGTAATTTTAGGATGCGTCCTGATGCATCTTTTGGTCGTCGAGCGGCAAAAAGAGCGAGCAGTCATACCGATCTCATGGGCACAGTTGGGGCGGGGATGGGAGCCCGTTCTGGTGGACTCCGCGGAGGTCTTGGTATGGCCAGTATGACCCTCGCTGATGGTGCGATCGTCTCAGCTTTGGCGGTCGTTAACTCCATCGGTTCCGTCATTAATCCCGAGACAGCATTGCCATGGGACCTCAATCAGGGACGGCTTCACAAGCCATCCGCCATAGATCGTCGTCGATTGATCAATTATCTTTCCTCTCTGCAGCAGGGAAACAAATCACCCACTTCGCCGAGTTTGAATACAACGATCGGTGTCGTCGCCACTAATCAAAGTCTGAGCAAGTCCGAATGCAAGAAATTTGCCTCTGTTGCCCATGACGGTCTTGCTCGCGCTATCCGCCCAGCGCACCTGATGAACGATGGTGACACAATCTTCGGCTTATCCGTCGCCCAAGGAGATCTCACGCTTGAGGCCAGGGACCCAGCCTTCATTGATCCCCATGGACGCCCGGCTTTTCTGAATGCGATCTTGGCCGCTGGAGCCCAAGTTTTTTCCCGAGCCTGCACCGAAGCCATTTTGACCGCCACCTCAACCAAGAACCTGCCCTGTTATCGAGAACTATGTCCCTCGGCTTTTAGCGACATGCCCTAAATCACAAAAAATAAATGCCTCACTAGCCAAACTCGCTGTTCAAGTCGCTAGTTTCCGTTTGGGCGTTGGCCCGGTTTGTGCCCTATTAATCCCCTTACCCTGCTTGAGGCCACCTATGTCAACGAAAAATGATGATCGTAGAAGAGTGACTGTGCCCGACCTTGCCAGTTGGAAAACACAAGGTCGGCGAATGACGATGATCACCGCCTATGACTTCACCTTCGCGAGACTGGTTGATCTTGCGGGAATCGACATGATTCTCGTCGGAGATTCAGTAGGTATGGTCGTGCAGGGCACGGATAATACGCTCGCGGTTGATCTACAAGAAATGGCTTACCACGTTCGTTGCGTGGCGCGTGCTCGCACCAAGGCACTCGTTGTCGGCGATCTACCTTTCGGTTCATATCAGGTCAGTCCCGAACAGGCGGTTCATTCCTCAATTGAACTGATGAAGAATGGTGCACAATGCGTCAAGCTTGAGGGTGGCGTACATATGGCAGATACCATCGCCGCCATTACTCGCGTGGACATACCCGTGATCGGACACATCGGATTGACCCCGCAAAGTTTTCATCGCATGGGCGGATTTCGTATTCAGGGTCGCTCTGAAGGCATGGAAGCTGGCGGACGTGAACGAATCCTCGAAGACGCTCATGCCGTTGAGCAGGCTGGTGCTTGTGCCGTCGTTCTTGAGGGTATGCCAATGGAACTGGCTAAGGAAATTACCGAGAAGGTGAGTATCCCAACGATTGGTATCGGTGCTGGAATTCATTGTGATGGACAAGTCCTCGTGCTTCACGATGTGCTCGGACTCTGTGATTCGAAGTATCGCTTTGCAAAGCACTACACAGATATTCGTACACCTACTATTGAGGCGACTCGGTCGTTCATCCGTGACGTGCAGTCCGGAATCTTTCCGGACGACGAACACACATTCCACTGACTTCCATGAGAATCGTTGAGGCGGCGAGAGAATTAAGTGATCTGTCTTACGCGGTGAAGCAAGGCGGCCAAAAGGTTGCTCTAGTCCCAACGATGGGCGCACTTCATGAGGGACATCGTTCGCTTATTCATATGGCACAGCAACACGGCGAATTTGTCATCGTGAGTATTTTCGTGAACCGGTTGCAATTCAATAACGAAGAGGACTTCGAGACATACCCCGTAACGCTTGAAGATGACATCGCTATATGTCGTTCCAGCGGCGTCAGTGCTCTGTACATGCCCAGTAGCAAAAGCATGTATCCAGAATCTTTTGCGACATCTGTGGAGGTTTCGGGGCTAACCGCACGCTTTGAAGGTGCCTCTCGACCGGGACATTTTTCGGGCGTGACAACGGTGGTGACAAAACTATTAACTGCATCAGCTCCAGATATCGCCATCTTTGGTCAAAAAGACTTCCAACAGTTTGCCGTCTTAAGAAAACTCGTTGACGATCTTGATATACCAACTGAAATGATGATGGCACCGACAATTCGCGAAGAGGATGGATTGGCGCTCTCAAGTCGAAATGTTCGCCTGAGTGCAGAGTCAAGACAACTCGCAGTTTTAATCTCGCAGGGGCTTTTTCATTCTCTGTCACTTTTCCAATCTGGAATTCGCGACAGACAAGAATTGATTGAGGCCGCCCGCCAGACCTGTATCGGCGAAATTGAGATTGATTACATTGCAATCGTTGATCCGCAGACACTTGAGAGTGTTTCGGAAGCCCATGTGGGTGATGTACTGCTATTTGCGGGCACTATTGACGGCATCAGGTTGATCGACAACATCATCTTTTGTGCCTAAGGTAGGCAGATGATGACTCTGCCAGGTTGCCTATGGGATGATTTCTCTTCTGCACAATCCTGCAATGAGGCGGATTCCATTCCCTCAACGGCAGATGTCGTGATCGTCGGAGCTGGATTGACTGGGCTCTGGTCGGCTCATTACCTACAGCAACGTTTTCCACTGTGGAGAATATGCATATTGGAAAAAAACTCAGTGGGATTTGGGGCGAGTGGTCGAAACGGTGGTTGGTGCTCATCGTTGCTACCGATGTCTCTTGAATCGCTGGAGAAGTCCCATGGTGCCGTTCTCGCTACGGCGATGCAATGTGCAATGCATGACACCGTTGATGAGATTGATCACCAAATCACCGCACTTGGCATTAACTGTGATTTCCACAAAGGTGGATCAATCGATGTTTGTCGTTCCCAATCGCAGTTACAAAAAGCACGCACTCGGGTCGATACGGCTCGCAGATTTAACATTGATGCCGATCATCTACGAATTCTCTCGGCCAGTGAAACTCGTTCAGTTGTCAACATGCAGGGAGCACTTTCAGCGGTTTTTGATGCGGACAGTGCAGTTTTACATCCAAGAAAGTTGGTGAATGGATTAGCACAAAGTCTTCGGCAACGGAATGTTGAAATTTATGAGGGAGTGGAAGTACGCTCTCTCTCCCCTACTCGAGTACACACGAGTAAAGGCGATATTGATACTGGGGTCATTATTCGGGCAACAGAGGCCTTCTCTTCTTCATTAAAAGGTCACAGTCGGGAGATCTTGCCACTGTATTCCTTAATGATCGCCACCGAACCTCTCACCCAGACGTTGTGGGATGACATTGGTTTGAAAGACCGCACAACATTTAATGACGGTCGAAATATGATCATCTACGGTCAAAGAACAGCTGATGGTCGACTCGCATTCGGTGGACGAGGTGCTCCATACCATTTCGGCTCTGCAATTCGTCCGCACTTCGATCGCAATATAAAGGTGCGCGAAATGCTGGAGCACACGCTGCTGGAATTATTCCCCATTCTTCAAGGCACTAAATTTACACATCACTGGGGTGGCCCACTAGGAGCGGCGCGTGATTGGCACAGTTCGGTGACCTTTGATCGCGCCACGGGGATTGCTACCGCTGGCGGATACGTCGGTGATGGTGTCGCCACAGCCAATTTGGCTGCGCGCACCTTGACTGACCTCATCAGTGGACAACAAAGTCATCTCACCACTCTTCCGTGGGTCAATCACTTCTCGCGGAAATGGGAGCCTGAACCCATCAGATTTTTCGCCGTAAATACAATGACTAAACTTGCCTCAATCGCCGACAATCGCGAAGCAAAAACAGGTCGTGGGTCACAGATAATTGAGAATCTGCTTTCACGTTTGACTTCTTAACGATGCTGCGCCAAATCCGTCTGATGCATCACATAGCGCACAGAGAACACTCCGTCGCCAGACAATATTCCACCACGAGCGAATAACCGGCCGTGTTGCCAATTTGACAGGCCAAGTTCAGGACGTGCCAAAGCGTATTGACCGTCTACCCATCTAGTGAATCCATCACCGACAAAGGGCGCCTCACAGAGCCGATAGACAATCTCAAAATCTCTCTCGTCATCAGAGATAACACCAACCACAAATCGAGGACTATAGGTATTGAACAATTCGCAACTCTCATTAAGCGACTCCGTGAAGCGGATGGATACTTCAGGTTGCTGATCCCACTCCCATTCTTCGGCCAAATGGTGGTCTCCCTGATGCACATGCAACTCAACTTCATCGGATTGCTTCAAACTCTGCTTGATTTTAAGTTGGTCGGCAACCGAAGCACAGTGGATAACTGCTTGAGTGGACCTTGATGCAGATGCCTCAGTGATCCCCTGTAGCACTGCGGCTAAGAGGCCTGGTGAACTGGGCAAACAAATGACATTGGCAGTGTTACATACCTTGCGGTCAAGTGAATGGCGAACGCAAGCCGTGACGCGCTCTGGTGAGGCAGAGTCAGCGACCAATATCCACGCTCCACCAGTTCCATGCAGGCTCACTGGTATCCCAGATTGGCGAGCAACCGCACCTAACTGGCTGACTGCTTGTCCACTTCCGCGAGCCACAGCAAGACCAAGCCCATGATGCGAAAACAACGCGTATCCAGATGATCTTTCAGGCGAGTCAATCAACTGAACTGCGCCATCAGGAAGCCCGCTTGACTTCAGTGCCGGTAAGAGGGCGCAAGCCATAATTTCTCTGGCCGTGCCCAACGCATCACTGCCGATTCGAAACACGACAGTGTTACCTGAACGCAAAACACCCGTCGCGTCGGCGAAAACATTTGGTCGTCCCTCAAATACAAAACCAACAACTCCCAAAGGAGCACGCCTTTCTTGGACTTCCCAACTTGGATGTTCAACCGAGTTGGCCAAGACATCGCGAGTGTCTCGCAGATCCCTCCACATACGCAACGAACCAATCATCTCGGTGCGCATTTTCTCGTCCATCAGCAGCCGCGTCGTGGAGCGCCCCTCGCGCTTCGCTCTTTCAACATCTTTTTGATTAGCCGTTGCAATTCGTCCGAATATTTTGGGATCTTCAAGGTTGTGGGCGAAAGCCTCATAAAAGTCAGAAATTTCCGCTGGTGTAACGCTGGCCATCGCAGCAAATGCGAGTTTCGCCTGTGTGACGGCACGGTCCGCAAGTTCAAAGATGGCTTGCGGTATGTGTAGAAGTTGGCCGGTTTCTTGCACAACTACCAGACGGTCACCCTGCACGAATGAATCTGCCAACGAGGAGGAGACAGTCGTCCAACGATTTCCTGCAAAAGGTATGACCTGACCCACGCTCAACTTGGAAAGTACTCCAGTTTCAAGATTGTCAGTCGACATGCTCCTATGTTACGAGCAGGAGCCCCCTTCAACCGTCTACTGTGGTGATGTGGATGATCGTTTTTACTTCAGACAATTACTATCCGGATACGACTTTGCCAAGGGTGATTCCACTGCCATACAAATGGCTAATTTCGTGTATCTCCTCGGTGACCGCACAACAGGCGAGTGCATTGTGGTTGATCCGGCCTATGCAGTCGATGACCTCGTCAATGTTGCTCTCGCCGATGGCATGAAAATTACTGGCGCATTAGCCACACACTTCCATGCTGACCATATTGGTGGCTCGATGATGGGCCACAAGATTGAAGGCATCACACAACTGCTTGAACGGTCAAGCGTGGGCATCCACGTCAACAAGGAAGAAGCGCCGTGGATCCTGAAAACGACTGGAGTCAGTCAAGGCGATCTGATTAGTCACGAGGCGGGTGACGTTGTGAGCGTGGGATCTCTTGACATCACTCTGCTCCACACTCCTGGGCATACACCAGGTTCTCAGTGCTTCTTAGTGAACGGGTGCCTCATCTCAGGCGACACCCTCTTTCTTGACGGTTGTGGCCGCACGGATTTCCCAGGAAGCGATCCAGAATTGATGTATCACAGTTTGCAAACACTCAATAGTCTCCCCGATCAGACAGTTATTTATCCTGGTCATCGTTATTCGCAAAATGCCTATGAACCTCTATCCGAAGTGCGTCAGCACAATTTTGTTCTTAAACCAATGGATAAAGATCAGTGGACATCGATCTTTGCTGGCTAACTTTCATTGGCAAATATATCTAGCCGTTCAGTCCAGTGATCAGCGCCGAGATGCCAGCCACAGTTAAAAGAGTCAGTACAAATTTGCGTGACGCCACCTCATTCACTAAGCGCTGCAATCGCCTTCCCAAAAATATTCCTACTAGCAACACGGGCATTGCAATCAGCGAGGCTCCCATTTGATCTTGTGACACTTTGCGTAAAAGCGCGAAGGAGAGCAGTGTGACGAAACCTGAGACGGCGAAAATCATGCTGATGGTTGCGCGAAAACGAGCAATCGGCATCTTTCGGCTTTGCAATGCAAAAACTAATGGTGGTCCGTTAGTCGACAGAGAAGCGGCCAAGGCACCGCTCAGGATTCCAGCCATCCACTCCAGCCACGCTCCAGTGTTGGGCAATGACGAACCTTTAATAAGAAATACAACCGAGCACAGGACTCCCACACCAAGCAAAACCTTGAGAACCTGCACATCCACAGAACTAAAAACAACTAGCCCCAGCGGAATTCCCAAGAGGCATGAAAAACTCAATTTCCTGACAACGGCATAATCAGCCTCTCGGCGCCCGGACCAGGCTTGAAAGCCACTACTGATGAAACCCAAGAAGGTGGCTATCACTACCCCATCGTGGGTATCGATGAAAAGCGCCATGATCGGCACCGCCAGGAGGGCGAAGCCAAAGCCAACAATGTTTTGCACTGTCGCCGCAAGGAGAACTACCGCCAACAAAAGCCAAAGGTCTACAGAGCCCATAAGGACCCAAGATTTTTGGTTGAACCTGAAGATGACATCAACATTGTCCTTAACAAAATGTAAACTTGCTCTGTGTCCGGATCGGAGAACTCCTTCAGCGTAAGACCACCCACCTCCTTGGGCGTGCATGTCTCTGGAACTCGCCTCCTCAGCAGGCTGCAAGAACTTGCTGACATCGGTCCGATTCCTGGTGGCGGGTCCTGTCGCTTGGCACTCACCGATGAAGATCGGCTCGGCCGCGACCTGATCGTGACCTGGATGAAGGATCTCGGTTTGGAGATTTCCATTGACGGCATCGGCAATATAGTCGGCACATGGAATGTCGGATGTGGCGCCCCAGTGATGACTGGTAGCCACATTGATACTGTGCGCACTGGAGGCCGTTACGACGGAAATCTGGGTGTACTGGCGGGCCTTGAGGTCATTGAAACCCTTATGGCCGCTCAATTATCGCCACCCCGACCCTTGAGCGTCGGCGTTTTTACCAACGAGGAAGGTGCTCGCTTCCAGCCCGACATGATGGGTTCTTTAGTTTTTGCAGGTGGAATGGCACTCGAGGAAGCACTGAACACCGTCTCCATTGATGGTGCCTTGTTGGCCGACGAATTGAACCGTATTGAATACGCCGGTTCATCCCCAAGCCCAGGAGCCGTACCCCACGCCTTCGTGGAACTGCATATTGAGCAAGGTCCGCTACTCGAGGCACAGGGCGTGCGATTCGGAGCAGTTACTGGGGTGCAAGGAATTTCATGGCAGGAAGTGCTCATTGAGGGGCAAAGCAACCATGCAGGGACCACCCCCATGTCGCTGCGCCACGATCCAGCATTTGTGGCGGCAAAGATCACCGTATTTTTACGTGAATTGGCCGAGCGGTTAGGCGGGCATCAAGTCTGCACCGTCGGCAAAATCGACATACATCCCAACCTTATTAATGTCGTACCAAAATCAGCTCTCCTCACACTCGATATTCGAAATACCGATGAACTCATTCTGCAACAAGCGGAGTCTGAAGTTGCCGAGTTCATGAACGCCCTTGCTCACTCCGAAGGAGTCAGCATCACGACAAGGATATTGGCGCGTTTTGAACCAGTCGTGTTTGACCCTCGGGTTATTGACTTGATTGAAAGTCTCACCGAGAGCCATGGACACTCCGTCATGAGAATGCCATCTGGTGCAGGTCACGATGCGCAGATGTTGGCGAGGGTATGCCCTTCATCAATGATTTTTACACCGTCGGTTTTAGGTATCAGCCACAATCCAGCCGAATTTACTGAACCAGACGACCTCATTGATGGCTCGAATATTTTATTAGACACGATGTGGCAGTTAGCGCATATGAATTTTGACGAGAAAACAGGAGATTGACGATGAACTCTCTATCTCGCACGGTTGTCGTCGGTGCAGCACAATTAGGGCCGATTCAAAAGCATCATTCTCGAACCGAAGTCGTAGCGCGTTTAATCGCTCTATTACGTGAAGCTAAATCGCGCGGTTGTGATCTTGTCGTTTTTCCTGAACTTGCATTAACAACTTTTTTCCCGCGATGGTTTGTGGATGACATTTCGGAGACAGACCATTGGTACGAAAGCAGCATGCCCAGTTCTGAAACTCAGCCACTTTTTGACGAAGCCAAGAAACTCGGAATCGGCTTCTGCCTGGGTTACGCCGAACTCACTACACCAGATGAGGCAGGTGTGAGACACCGTTACAACACTCAGATTTTAGTCGACAAAGATGGGTCAGTCGTCGCTCACTACCGCAAGGTGCACATTCCTGGTCACGCCCATCATGAACCTGATCGCCCATTTCAACATGCTGAGCGTTACTACTTTGAACCAGGAACAGAAGGCTTCGGAGTTTGGCATTGTTTCAATGGGCTTGTTGGCATGATGATTTGCAACGACCGTCGCTGGCCTGAGTCATATCGTGAAATGGGTTTGCAGGGCGTCGAGTTGATCCTCTGTGGATACAACACACCCATTCACTATGTTCCAGATCCAAGCCAAGATATTCTGCAGGGTTTCCACAACTCGTTAGTTATGCAATCAGGGGCTTACCAAAATGGAACATGGGTTGTCGGTGTCGCAAAGGCTGGCGTTGAAGAAGGTGTCGACTCACTAGGCCAAACATCTATCGTGGCGCCGAGTGGAGAAATAATTGCGCGCACACTGACCACTGACGACGAACTCATTGTGGCGTCTTGCGATCTTGATTGGTGCCAGCGCTATAAGAACACGCTCTTTGATTTTGACAAATACCGGCGTCCAGACATGTATCAACGCATCACTAGCCAGCGTGGAGCGATTGTGCAGCCAAAGCCATGACAGAAACACGCAATGTTCAAACCGATGACCAAGGAGGCACACGAGTGGCCCTTCGAGTCAACGGGCGTGACGTCACGGTGGATTCGTCTCATCCCCATCTTCTTGCAGCCTTACGAGAAGAACTAAATATCACTTCTGCGAAAGATGGGTGTTCGCCAACTGGCCAATGCGGATGTTGCACGGTGTTGATTGACGGAAAAGTCATCGTCAGTTGTCAACAATCACTGAGCAAAGTCGCTGGAAAGACCATCGTCACCTTAGAAGGTCTACCTCTTGAAGAAAGAGATTCTTACGCCAATGCTTTTGCTGCTTGCGGGGCTCTGCAGTGTGGTTTTTGTATTCCCGGAATCGTGATGCGCGCTAAGGGGCAAATAGACAAAAAGGGAGCGGCTCTCACAAAGGGAGATATGTCGCGTCATCTTGGAGCAAATCTCTGTCGGTGCACTGGATATGTCAAGGTCCTAGAAGCCATCGAATCTGTGGCCCTTGGCAAAAATCTCCGTCCAGTACAACCCACAGGTATCGGCTCAGGGGGAATGAAATATGAAGCCAGAGAATTAGCTCTCGGTGATCGGGGTTACATTGACGACCTGCGCGTCCCCGGAATGTTGCATGCTTCATTAGTCCTCACTAAACATGCACGGGCAGACATCAACGGAATTGATACGACGCAAGCCCTCTCTTCACCCGGAGTTGTAGCGGTTTTTACTGCTGCAGATATACCTGGTGAATTAAAGGTGGGATTGATCTATAAAGACTGGCCGATCATGATCCCCGTCGGTGGTCGAACGAGTTATGCAGGCGATGTTCTGGCAGTAGTCGTGGCTGATACCCGACTCAACTCGCGCAAGGCAACGGCGTTGGTTGATGTCGACTATTCTCCGCTGACGCCAATCACAGATGCCGCAATAGCGATTCAGTCCGATGACATAGCGGTTTGGGGAACTCAGTCAAATGTGCTGAGTCGTAGCGCCTATCAACGTGGAAACGTGGACGCTGCCCTTGCCTCGAGCAAGTTCGTTGTCGATGAGTCATTTAGCACACAGAGAATTGAACACGCATTTCTGGAACCTGAAAGCACCCTTGCTGTGCCTTCACTCAGCGACGGTGAGCGTCGTCTACATGTCTACTCAGGTGGCCAAGGAGTGTGGGATGACCGCAATGACATCGCTCGCGTTCTAGGTATCGATCATTCGCACATTACGGTGGAACTTTTGTCCAATGGTGGTGCGTTCGGTGGCAAGGAGGACATGAGTAATCAAGCCCAAACTGCCTTAGCAGCATGGCTCCTCAATGTCCCCGTCAAAGGCACTTTGTCGCGCGAAGAGTCATTGCTGATTCACGCAAAGCGTCATCCCATTGAGATGCGTTACACCGTTGGCTGCGATGCCGAAGGACATTTAACAGCACTTAAAGTTCGCGCAATCGGTGACAGCGGTGCGTACGCCAGCGTCGGAATGAAAGTCTTGGAGCGTATGGCCGGGCACGCTAGTGGTCCCTATGCATTGGACAATATTGATGTGGAGGCCATCGCCGCCCGAACGAATAACCCCATTTGTGGAGCATTTCGAGGCTTTGGAGCTAATCAGGCACAGTTTGCCATGGAAGGGGTCATGGACCGACTGGCGCAACTGGTTGGCATCTCTGGCTGGGAGATACGCAAACGCAATGTCATTCACCCTGGTTCAATCTGGGGACCCGGACAAATCATGAACGATGGTTGTCTCGGTGCAGATATGTGTCTTGATGAAATCAAGCCTTTCTATGACGAAGCTGTCGCCGCTGGACATGCCGTAGGTCTGGGACTTGGATTGAAGAACAGTGGACTCGGTAACGGATTTAAAGAACTGAGTGGAGCAGTCGTTCATTTTCGTAGCGATGGAATTGTTGAAGTGAGACACGGTTGGACCGAGATGGGCCAAGGTATCAATACCGTGGCGTTACAAGTTGTTGTTCACGAACTCGGCATTGACCCTGAACGGATTCGTGTCATCGTCGACACGACGCGTGAATTGGGTTTTGGTCAGACGACGGGTTCACGTGGCACTTTGATGGGTGCCGGTGCGGTGAAGGCCGCCTGTGAGGCAGCTCGTGCCGCGAATCTGGCTATCGGCGTGGATCACTACGGTGAATATCGAATTGATTGGACTCAGAAACTCGGCGAGGTTGAAAACCCTGTCATCCATTCCACTTTTGGATACGCGTCTCAATTGATTGTTATGGATCGAGAGACAGGAAAAATCTCGCAGGTTGTGGCAGCCCATGATGTTGGGCGAGCGGTCAATCCCACTCTTTGCGAAGGACAGATCGAAGGTTCAATCCATATGGGACTTGGTTATGCCCTGACCGAGGATTTCCCATCTGATCCTGCCACCGGCTTCCCCACCGTGACGACATTGCGCGGTCTTGGCATCATTCGCGCCAAAGATATGCCTCCAGTCAAAGTGATTCTCGTTGAATCCCCCGAGCCCAATGCCCCTTATGGCATCAAGGGAGTCGGTGAAATTGGATTAGTGCCCACCGCAGGCGCAGTCGCTGCCGCATTGTTTGATTACGACGGTCTGTGGCGCACAAAATTACCGATGCGACCCGCAACCGGAGATGACGATTAACCGTGCCTGCTACGACGCCTGGGATGATCTGCGGGCATCATCATTTGTATTCATCCCTGGCCCGCGGAATGCCTGCTCCCCCTGTTGCGCCGACAGACTTCTTAAGTATTTTGCAACAAGTTTGGTGGCGACTTGATGTGGCTCTTGATCTCGAGATGATCTATTGGTCTGCCAAGTTGGGGGCCATGGAAGCCCTCATGAGCGGCACGACAGGAATCATTGATCATCACGAAAGCCCATCGGCAATCGAAGGAAGCCTTGATGTGATCGCCCAAGCGTGTCAAGAAGTCGGAGTTCGTGTGATGTGTTCGTATGGAGTGACGGATCGTCACGGTCCTGACGGAGCCAAACGTGGTCTACAAGAGAATGAGCGTTTTATACGCGCTGGCGGGCACGGCATGGTGGGAGTGCACGCGGCTTTTACATGTTCTGATGAACTGCTACAACAATCCGCAGACCTGGCACAAGACCTCGGTGTTGGCGTTCATATACATGTCGCAGAAGGGGCAAACGACAACGATGCAGGGCGCAGATTGGAACATTTAGCCAAAGATGACTGGCTTCTGGTGCACTGTGTTCACCTCGATCGACAACTCAAGGGAACAATCGCCCACAATCCGCGCAGCAATATGAATAATGGTGTCGGGTACGCATTTCCAGCGCGTGCAACAAACAAAGTGATTTTAGGAACCGATGGAATTGGAGCTGACATGCTTGAGGAAATGCGCCTTGCATATGTTGCAGGTCGCTCCCACGATCTCACCATCACTCCGCAAACAACCCAAGATTGGATTGAGAACTCGTATCACTTCATGCCGGAATGCAAAAGCGATTCCGTGACATGGAATTACGACAGTGTCGAAAGCCCATGGCACACGGCCTTCACACCGGGGATTCGCGCCCTCGAGATCACATCGTCCAGCGGGGAAAAACTTCTCACCGACGGACGACCCGTGCGAGTTGATCTTGACGAGACAAGGGCCAAAGCCGCTGAATCAGCGCAAAAATTATTCGCACTGCTATGAGCAAGTATCTAAAAACTCTCACAACAAAGGTCGGGACATGAAACAATCTGTGGCTATCTATTTACAAGACGCTCATCCCATTCGTGAGGGTATGGCGTTTGCTCAATACGCCGAGACTAAGGGCTTCGATGCTGTGTGGCAGGCAGAAAGTCGGTTAGTACGCGAGGCCACGGTACCGATGGCAGCCTTTGCCAGTGTCACCGAACGAATAAAGGTCGGTAGTGGCGTCGTAGATTGCTGGAGTAGAAACCCAGCCCGACTAGCGGCAACTTTTTCCACCCTGGATGATTTAGCGCCAGGCCGAGTCATCCTTGGCATAGGAGCATGGTGGGATCCACTTGCGCAAAAGGTCGGCATTGATCGTAGTAAGCCCTTGCGAGTGATGCGTGAGATTGTCAATTCAGTACGTGCCTTGTTGCATAACGAAACTGTCACTTTTCATGGCGAATATGTTCATTTAGACGGTGTGGAACTTGATTATGTGTACCAAGACCGGCGACCTAAAGACGTGCCCATCTATATCGGAGCGACAGGTATGCAGATGATGGAACTTACTGGCGAAATCGCCGATGGTGTCGTGCTGAATTATCTCGTCTCACCTGACTACAACGATCAAGCTTTAGAGGCATTGGCACGCGGTGCTCACAAAGCAGGTCGCTCGCTTGATGACATCGACCGCCCGCAGTTGGTTGTTTGCAGCGTCCATGAAGATCGCCAGACCGCACTTGACATGGCCCGCCTGATGGTCACTCAATACCTCGGTCAACAACCGCACATCATGAAAGCTTCAGGTGTTCCACAATCCTTACTCGATAAAGTCGCAGAAGTTTTGACATGGCCTGCAACTCACGAGCAGGTAGAAGCCGCCAGCAAATTGGTCCCCGACGAAATCGTAGAGTTGTTGACTGCGAGCGGAACGCCAGATGAAGCGAGAGCAAAAGTTAAGCACTACATAGACCACGGATGCACTACACCAATTTTGTATCCCCTAGGAGACGTGACGGCAACAATTGACGCTTTCGCTGATTGGGATCCGCACGCCTAAAGTCCTGCAGGGTCAGGCGTATTTTTTCGCTGCCAAATTATGAACGGCACGAGCAGTCGTTGCCGTAAAGATCATCAGCGGGCCGAGCACAGTCAGGGCAATGAGCAATGCCGGAATGTCGGGCGCAGCCATAGTTGCAAATAAAACTCCGAGCACCCAAAAAGTGATGGATGCCATATTCCATGCTCGCCACTGCACGACTCGCACTGGGTGGGCGAATTGAATATTCGTCATCGTCAGGATTGCTAGAACTCCCACGACAACGAGATTGACTGCATGTGGAGTATCGAGCAGCCACAGCGTTGGCACGACCATATTCCACGAGGCCGGATAACCATGGAACCAGTTCTCATCATCCTGTTGATCAGTTCGGCTAAACCACAGGCAGGAGAACAACAACATCGCAGCAATCGCAATCATTCCGGCCCTGTCGTGCGGAACCATTTCAAACTGCCAAAGGAAAGCAGCAGGCACCAAGACACAGGTGACGAAATCAATAACTAAATCCAGGATGTATCCGTCGAATTTCGTCGTCGCCTCCTCAGGCAGTAAGCGACGGGCAAGTGGGCCATCAATGCCATCGATGAGTTGGGCGAGAATCAACCAAACTATGGCTAAGCGGGCCGATCCATCAAGCACCGCAACCAAGGCCGCCATTCCCACTAAAACGCCTGAGGCAGTAAAAGCATGTAAGGCCAATGACAAATCCCGTTTCGGAGAAGGTCCTGTGGCTGAGTTGGTGACCTGTGATGGATGACTCTTGTTAAACACTGTGAAAATACCCTACGCCGTTTAGCCTTCTTAGGGTGATTCAAGAGCGGTTTTATGTGCAAAAAGTCTGGTTTGGCTTAATCATCCTGTGGAGTTTTGTGCGGATCGCCACCGCTGAACTCTATTTCGCCAAATATGGGATCAATATTTGGATATTTGCGGTGATTGAAATCGTTTCCTCGCCAATTCTTGCGCGGGCCTCTAGTCGCATGGCGGTCGCCCTGAAGTATCACGAAATTCGCCAATCAATCGTCTGGGGAGGTCTGACCATGCTCTCATTTTCAGCACCCGATGTGTACCTTCTCACAGCCGGTCGAGGGCTTCCATGGATCGCCTACGGTATCGTGCTGCTTCTCATGACCGTCGCAGGGACAGCCTCTGTGATCAAACTCAAACAAAAAGTCTCACTTCAAGCATCATTGGACTGTGGTGGCGATTAACAAAATGTAAACTAGGCGAGTGCCAGTTTTCAGCCCCACCAGCGTCGATCAATTGATTGACCTTCTTAGTGAGCACCCGAATGCGAGCCTGCTTGCTGGAGGAACAGACTTTATGGTTGAGGTCAATCTCCACGGACGTCAGCCACAAACAGTGATCAATCTGCGGCGCGTGGAAGAACTCCATGAGTGGTCGCATCGACATACGCAACAAACCGTCACTATTGGTTCGGCGGTTCCCTACTCCGTGATGGAGACCGGCAAGATTGCCGAACTTGTTCCAGCGCTCGCTCAGGCTGCTCGAACCGTTGGATCTCCGCAGATTCGGGCAGCAGGCACTTTGGGGGGGAATCTCGGAACCTGTTCTCCAGCAGGTGACTCACTTCCCGTCCTTTCAGCTCTTAATGCAGTCATTCATCTCATTGGACCGCAGGGAACACGAGATGTTGCCTGGGGAGAGTTCATGCTCGGGGTCAAGAAGAACGCTCTTGGCTCTGGTGAGTTTGTGCACTCCATCACAGTTCCCGTCATACAAGGTTGGCAGGGCTATGCAAAAGTCGGCACACGCAATGCCATGGTCATCGCCACCGCCTCAGCTTGCCTAGTGCGCGATACGGAAGAAGGATTGATCTCCATCGCGTTGGGCTCCGTCGGACCCACAATCATTCGTTGCTCACAAGCCGAGAAATGGTTGCGTAAAACTACTTCATTGCGTGCCGGCGCGCAGATCAATGCTGATCTCGCCGTCGAATTTGGGCGTCGGGTCTCGGATGAGGCCACACCCATAGATGATCACAGATCAACCGCCGCATATCGCCGACATTGTGTGGCGATCTTGGCTCAACGACTCTTAGTGAGGTCCCTAGCATGAGTGCACAAGAATTAGGTAACGAGATTTACACTTTGAAGGTTAACGGTCAGAGTCATCCGGTTAAAGATGCTTGGATCGGTGAAAGTTTGCTCTATGTTTTGCGCGAGCGTCTTGGATTGCCAGGAGCTAAAGGAGCCTGCGAACAAGGTGAATGCGGTAGTTGCACAGTTGTCATGGACTCTCAAGCTGTTTGTTCCTGCTTGGTGATGGCCGCCGCCGCCGTCGACACGGAAATACTCACCGTCGAGGGTCTAGGAGAGAATGGCTCGCTCACCGATATTCAACAAGCATTTCTCGCTGCCGGCGGAGTGCAATGCGGTTTTTGCACTCCTGGGTTCATAGTCGCTGTGCACCACTTGCTTGACTCCAATCCAGAACCCTCCGATGATCAAATTCGTGAGTCTTTATCTGGCAATATTTGTCGTTGCACAGGATACGGGCGCATCCTTGAAGCCGTAAAGATTGTCATCTCTCAACGGGACGCATCGTGACAACGACTCACCCAACGAGTACATCAACTCGCGCTGGCACACTCGGTACAAATGCCCATCGGCCAGACGGCGTCGCAAAAGTACAAGGCGGCTTTGCTTTTTCAAGCGATATGTGGTCCGAGAACATGTTGTGGGGTGCCACACTTCGCAGTCCGCATCCTTACGCCAAGATTATTTCGATAGATGACAGCGCTGCCTTAGCGATTGACGGTGTGGAATGTGTTGTCACTGCTCAAGACGTGCCCGGAAATCCCTATTACGGATTAATCATGAGCGACCAACCAGTCTTCGCTGCCATCGGTGACACCGTGCGCTATTGCGGTGAGCCAATCGCAGCAGTAGCGGCAGATCATCCTGAAACGTGCAAGCGAGCTTTGGCAGCGATCAAAGTTGTGTACGAAATCTTGACACCCGTCACGAATCCACAAGATTGCGTCTCGGGAATTGCGCCGCAGATTCATCCTCAGGGAAATGTCTATCGCCATCAGCGCATCATCACCGGAGATCAGTCAATCGTCGGTGACGTCATCGTTGAAGGAACATACGAGATTGGCATGCAAGATCAAGCTTTTCTCGGTCTCGAAAGCGCTTTGGCAATCCCCGATTCAGGTGGCGAAGGACTAGAACTTTATGTCGCCACGCAATGGTTACACGAAGATCGAAAACAAATCGCCGCCTGTCTCAATATTCCTGAGGACAAAATTCGGCTGGTCTTGGGCGGTGTTGGTGGCGCCTTCGGCGCTCGTGAAGACATCAGTTTGCAAGTCCACACCTGCCTGTTAGCTCTCAAGAGTGGGCGCCCAGTCAGGATCTCCTATGGTCGCGAGGAAAGTTTTTACGGTCATGTTCACCGTCACCCTGCCACCATCTGGATGCGCCATCACGCCGACCGCAACGGGAAAATACTCAAGATAGAAAGCACAATGTTGTTTGACGGCGGGGCCTATTGCAGCACGTCTCCCGCAGTTTTAATCAATGCCATTACCCACACCCAAGGCCCCTACAAATGCGACACTGCATCGGTTGAAGGCTGGGCGGTTCGTACCAATAATCCACCTTGTGGAGCGATGCGTGGTTTCGGGGTCGTTCAGGCCTGTTTCGCTCATGAAAGCCAAATGGAGAAATTGGGCGTCGCCCTAGGTCTCTCCCCCGTTGAGATTCGTTTGAGAAATGTGATGGAGACCGGTGATCGACTGATCACGGGTCAGATCATGGACAGCGTTGCGCCCGTCGAGCAATGTATTCGTGAAACTGACGCTATTGCCATGCCAGAACCGTTGTTACCCAACGCTGATATCCGTCAAATTCCCGGCGGTACAGGACTCACTGCGCAACCAGGAAACATCGTTCGCGGTGTGGGTTGGGGAGTCAGCATGAAGAATCTCATGTACAGCGAAGGCTTTGATGACTATTCCACTGCGCGGTGCCGCATGACTGACGGAGTTGTCTCGGTGAAATTTGCAACGTCAGAAGTGGGTCAAGGATTCACCATGCTGGCCCAGCAGATTGCACGCACAATTCTCGGCGTGGATGAGGTTTTGCTTGACACGATCGACACTCAAGTAGGTTCTGCGGGTTCAACCTCGGCCAGCCGACAAACTTGGATGAGTGGTGGTGCCGTCAAGGCTGCTTGTGAAAAAGTTTTAGAAGACCTCTTTGATCATGCAGCGCTGACATTTGAACTCTCGCGTGATCATGTGCGGATTGAGGAAACCGATATCGTGGACATTCTCTCAGGTCGTCGAATAGCGGTCAGCGAAGCCAGCAAGGGAATCAATCTTGATCGCACCGAGGAATATCACCATCCGCCCACTGAAGACCTTGATGAGAATGGTCAAGGCAACTGCCATGTAGCTTTTGCTTTTGTGGCTCATCGTGCCGTCGTCGATGTTGATGTTGAATTAGGACTAGTGAAAGTTGTTCAGATTGCGACTGCGCAAGATGTCGGACGAATACTCAATCCCATTTCTGTGCAAGGCCAAGTTGAAGGGGGCATCGCTCAAGGCCTTGGATTGGCAGTGATGGAGGAAATCATTGTCAAGGACGGCAAGGTTCGAAATCCAAGTTTCACCGACTATCTACTTCCAACTTTTCTAGACGCTCCATTAGTGGAGATGGTGTTGATTGAAGAATTTGAGCCAAAGTCACCACTCGGAGCCAAGGGCGTCGGAGAACCACCGTGCATCTCTGTCACTCCTGCGATTGCAAACGCCATTCGCAACGCCACCGGACGAGAGTTACCACGTGTTCCCATTCGTCCTTACGACATTTGCCTCTAGAGCAAACCAAGGCGTTGCATGAGATCTTGCGGCGCATTGATTTCTACAAGCGCTTGCTTCATGTGTTCAAGTAATTCACTCTCAAGTGGCGAGATCAATTGACCCTGAGCGCTTGCCAAATTCTGTAACTGTTGAGGATCACTTTGGCGGTCGTAGAGGAGGTTCTCATTCTTCAAACCTCCATAAGCCCAAAAAGGCAACGTGTCCCCCATTTCAAAAGGCTGACGGATGACAGGGACCGTCGTTCCTGGCATTGTGTCAAGAAAAGCCCGCTGATCAGGACGTGGAAGACGCAACTGAGGCGCTAGGTGTAGTGGCATGGTGCTCCAACGGTTGGACCACATTGAAAGTGGAAAGCCTTCACCCACAGAACCTCGTGTGTATGTGTGCGTCTGCGTCACGAGTTGAATTTCGCGTCCCCAATAACCCGATAGACAATGATCACGAACACTCGAAACCATCCCAGTTACTAGTGGCACTAGGGACACTCCGTGTGTGCGATGCTCAGGAACCACTGAAAAAATGTCGCATAAAGTGGCGTGAATATCCACTGTCGTTGTCAGCGCCGACACACGACCCGCTTCAACTCCTGGCCACCGAATCATTAACGGAATATGTCCCAAAGTGTCATGTATCGGGTAACCCGGTTTGCCCCACACATCTTTTTCACCAAGGTAATGGCCGTGATCTGTGCAGACAATGACTGCTGTGTCGTGAGCATCTGGTGAGGCATCCACCGCGTCAAGTAAACGCCCAAACCAATGATCAATCATTGATAATTTGGATCCGTAGGCGGACCTTAAAGCACGACCCTCCTGTTCTGTCAGAATCCCATCGGTGACACCGTTGACGACGTAGGGGGGCCAAATCAGCCAAGGATCATTTTGATCTTGGCGATACTGAGAAGCCCATGGCTCGGGTGTGTCAAAGGGTTCATGGGGATCAAACTCGTCGATGACCAATAAAGAGCGCTCATGATGTCCAGCATTTGTTTCCAGCCAATTCACAGCAGCGCGCATTGTTTGAGGACCCGGAAAATCCTCTTCACTTTTAAACCAAGTTCGTGAATCCTGATAGTTGTAGTGACCACGCCACGGATCCCTGACTGGGAGTGCCGGGGTACCGATCCACGATGTATCTGAGCGAGTCTTCCAAGGATCGTTCTCATGCCCACGCACATATTCCCAAGCCGTGAAATCCGTGTGATAATTTTCGCCCCCAACTTCAAAAAGGTGCGGATGATCTGAAATAAGCATCGTTGTTACGCCCGCAGCGCGCAGCGAATACGTAATCGCGTCTTCCCAAATCTCCACCGATCCCCAAGGACGCCAGGGGAAATCCAAGGCTCCAACAAGCAGATCATGGCGTGCCGGCATACAGGGCAAAGATCCCGTGTGATGCCGATCAAAGACGAGCGCATCGTCAGCAAAACGATCCAAATGGGGGGTTGTGAACTCCGATCCTCCGTAAGCCCCCAAAAGATGCCGATTAAGGCTGTCAAGGAGAACAACAATTACATGTTTGGGCGCCAGCTGAGACTCGGAAAATGCGTTCCCCATGAACATACGATAGGCGCATCTGATCGTTCTGGCGTACCATAAAGACATGACCGCGGAACTGGATTTTGTGCCCTTCGATTGCGATAACCATTACTACGAGGCAATTGATGCCTTCACCCGCCATCTTGACCCGAAAAACGGTCCGAGATGTGTGCAGTGGGCACAGATAGAGGGACGCCAATACCAAGTGATTGGAGGTCAGGTCAGTCGTGTTGTCACTAATCCGACTTTTGACCCGATTTCTCCTGCAGGAGCGATGCACGATTACTTCCGTGGTAATCCCGACGGCAAACATCCCATCGAGTTCCTGACCCAACGTGAACCCATTCGCCCCGAATACCGCGATCATGATGCCCGCATTGCCACCCTCGATCAGCAAGGCATTTCCAAGATCTGGTTATTCCCGACTTTGGGCATGCTCTACGAAGAAATTCTCAAGCATGATCCCGAGGGTGTTGGAATTATGTTCACCGCTTTCAATCGTTGGTTAGCGGAAGACTGGGGTTTTGATTATCAAGACCGAATCTTCGCTGGTCCTTATATCTCGCTGGCCTCACCCGAGTGGGCCTGCAATGAACTTGACTGGGCATTGGCTCAGGGCGCACGAGTCGTTGTGATGCGTGCTGCGGCACCAACCACGGCTCATGGGCAAAGAACACCTTTCGACACTATCTACGACCCATTTTGGGCGAGGGTCAATGAAGCGGGAATCACAGTGGTGATCCATGCTGGCGATAGTGGTAACTCCAGTAATGGTTACGCCAACGACTCCTTCTCAGCTCAATTCAGCGGCGTCGGTTGGAAACCCAGTATCAAAGCCTTCAGTATTGAGCGGGCTGCGCAAGATTTCGTCATCTCCTCGATTTTTGAAAAACTATTTGATCGCTTCCCAAATGTCCGCATGGCATCTGTTGAAAATGGCTCCAGTTTCTTGGCTGACGCTTGCACCAAGTTGACTTCAACGGCGAAAAAGATGCCGCGCTACTTCACAGAGGACCCCGTGGAATCCTTACGCCAAAACTGGTGGATCAACCCGTTTTGGGAAGATGATGTTCAGGAAGTAGCCGAGATTATGGGTACAGACCATGTCATCTTCGGAAGCGATTGGCCCCATATCGAGGGGATGCCGAACCCACTTGACTACGTTTCGGAACTCAAAGCATTTTCACCTCAAGATCAGAGACGAATCTTGCTTGACAACGTGACTGCTCTCAACACACCGAGACCCCTATAGCTCCCAACGGAGAAAACACGGCAATGTCACCAAGTGTCAATGTTTGATCGCTTTTTGCCAGTTCGTGTTGCACTTTTCACCGATGACAAAACCGCACTGATCCATTTTCGGGAATCAGCGGGGTCAATCACATCATCAATTTCAAAATGTGTGGCAACTGATAATGCTTTTCCGCTTTCATACATTCGATCGACCATTTTCCTAAATGTCGCTTCACGTTCTTCGGGATCAGCGATACCGTCAAGTTCTTTTCTGTATCCGAGACGCACCGCACCTTCAAGACCCATTCCTCCGAATTCACCCGTTGGCCAGGCAACGCAAGCCAATGGTGATTTGGTACTTCCAGCCATCATCGCTTGCGCTCCAAGTCCGTAACTTTTGCGCAAAACGATTGAGATGACGGGCACGGTGAGATTGGCGCCAGTCACAAATAAACGGCTGCAATGACGAACCAAGGCCGTTCGCTCAACATCTGGTCCAACCATCATTCCTGGGGTGTCAACAAGTGTCACGATGGGTATATCAAAAGCGTCACAAAGTTGCATAAAGCGGGCTGCTTTATCCGCACCATCGCTGTCAATGGCACCGGCAAGGAAGTTCGGATTGTTGGCAATGACTCCTACTGATTGACCTTGCACACGGGCAAAAGAAGTGATCATGCCTAACCCAAATTCTTGACGAATTTCTAAGACCGAATCAACATCAAACATCAAGTTAATCACCGCACGGACGTCGTAGGCCTTGACTCGATGGACGGGAATCACTTCGCGTAATAAAGTTTGATCAGGTTCAGTCCATTCCCGAAGCGCACCCTGGAAATAACTGAGATACTTCTTCGCCACTTCAACCGCTTCAGCATCATCTCCGACAACAATGTCCACTACTCCATTTGCTCTTTGTATCTCAAGAGGACCGATTTCTTTGGGATCGAAAACTCCAAGTCCGCCACCTTCAATCATGGCTGGACCGCCCATTGCAATATTTGACCCTTCGCAGGCAATCACGACATCGCAGCAACCGAGAAGCGCAGCGTTACCTGCAAAGCAATAACCGCCGGTGATCCCTACCAAGGGAACCAAACCAGATAGTCGCGCAAAATCATGGAAGGCCCAACAGTCAAGCCCCGAAACTCCGGGAGCATCTGTGTCGCCTGGTCGCCCTCCTCCACCCTCGGCAAAGAACACAATCGGTAACTGCAAACGCTCCGCAACATCAAAAAGACGATCTTTTTTGCGATGATTTTGTGATCCTTGAGTTCCCGCAAGAACCGCATAGTCGTAGGACATCACAACCACCCGTGATTCGTGGCCAGGAAATAAATCTCCGTTAATGCTCGCTAGACCACCCACAAGGCCGTCGGCAGGAGTGTGCGCAATCAAGTCATCAATTGAACGACGCCGCCGTTGCGCTGCGATCACGACGGGGCCATATTCCACGAATGAGCCAGGATCAACCAGCAAGGCCAGATTTTCACGCGCAGTTTGGCGCCCTTGCCCATGACGACGCTCACTTTGCGCGCGGCGGGATTCATCGAGTCCCAACTGATGGCGATCATTAACCTCTTCAAGGTCCCGTCTCACTGAAGACACCGATGTGATTTCCTCATCTGCTTGCACAGGTGCATGAACGGCACTCAAAATACACAGCAACTGTCCTGCTTTGACGGTTTCTCCAAGTACAACGCTTACTGATTCGACGCAACCATCGATATCCGAGATGATGTCATGTTGCATTTTCATCGACTCAAGAATCGCTAACGGTCGCCCACGACCCACAATCGTTCCTTCGGCGGCAATCTGTATCACTGTCCCTTGCATAGGTGCCGTGATCTCCGTCAAGTCACCCGCCATCTTCATTATCCTTGCGATGGAAAACGTACGGGCAATAGACGCGGTCCCCGCACTTGGCCACCAGCCCAAGTCACTCCACCAGCATCAGCGATTTCAAAATCTGGAATTCGTTGAATCCAAGTCTCGATGGCGACTCGCAACTCCATACGCGCCAAGTTTGAGCCAGCGCACCGGTGAATGCCTGCTCCGAAGGCGACATGCCGATTGTGTTGGCGATCCAGAATCACTTCATCGGGATTCTCAAAAATCTCAGGATCACGATTGGCCCCTGGGAAATTCATCAAGATTCGTTCACCCTTTTTCATAGGGCAGCCGTTGTATTCCGCATCCTCTCCGAGGCGTCGGGCCATTGTTACTGGCGAATACGCCCGCAGTAATTCTTCAACTGCAGTCGGCATCAGGTCCGGTTCGTTGACGAGTCGTTGGCGGTCCTGAGGGTGGCTAGCGATATGCCACAAGGAACTACCGATAGAGGACCAAGTCGTGTCGACTCCAGCAATGAGCAATAATCCGCACATCCCAAGGATGACACCCTCATCAATCTTCTCCCCGTCAACATCGGTCATAAGCAATTCAGAAATGAGATCGTCGCCTGGATTCTCGTGGCGCTCTTTGAGGGCTTCTACAAAGAATTGAACGATTCCGATAACACCTCGGCGCCGGCGTTCTTCATCGTATGCAAACTCCAAGGTATCGCGCACCCAACCAGTGAATGTTTCACTCATCGATTCAGGTACACCAAGAATGTGCGCAATCACGCGCACTGGAATCTGCTGGGCGTAATCAACGGCCGCATCCGCCGAACCATTTTCGATAAAGCCATCGATCAGACGGTTGCACAAATCACGAGTCATTGCTTCATAGGTCTCGGTTCGTTGCGGACTCATCCAAGGCAGTAGTAACCGCCTTGTCCAGGTATGGAGAGGTGGATCCGAACTGATCGGAGGAACACCATATGGGAGCAACATCGGTTGCTCCGAGTCACCAGAGGCTGGGGCGACAGGTAAAACCCCGATGCCATAGCCAGACGGGAACTTTTCAATGTCGCGGGCAATTGCCGTGACATCCTCGTAGCGCGTCGGCAACCACGAACCGCCCCAACGATCAGTATGGGCGATAGGGCACTCATCACGTAAAACGGCCCAAATGCTGTACGGGTCATTGACATAAGAAGGATCAAAGATGTCGTAGTCGGACGACCAATCGGCAACAGGTTGAGATTGAGTCATATAAGTCCTACTTTGTCAGATTTTTGTGCGTGAGCCGTCACTACGCCAACAATTTCATCCCAAAAATGAGGTGGACAGTCGTGACCCATACCTTCAACGGAATGAAATTGGGCTCCACCGATGACTTCAGCTGTGCGCCTACCACCAGAGATATCAATCAAGGTATCTGAAGTGCCGTGAATCACCAAAGTGGGCGTATTGATCTGAGAAAGCCGTTCCGAGCGACTGCCATCACGCCGCAATGCACGAAACTGCCGAACGACACCCTGTGGACGGCACGCGCGCTCGTACATCCGATGGGCGAACTCGGTTATTGCCATCTCATCAAAATGTTCAGGACTCCCCCAAACCCGCAGACCAGCGAGATGATTGGCCACCGCTTCGTCTCGTTGAGTCGATCCAGGAGTCATTAATAATGCTGCGGCTTGGGCTGAAGCCTGACCGACATCGCGATCTCCAGTGGTCGACATGACCGAAATCAGTGATCTCACCCGATGAGGCGAATCGATAGCCAAAGTTTGCACGATCATCCCACCTAAAGACATGCCATAAAGGTGGGATGACGCAATGTCGAGATCATCCAAGATCGCCAACACATCGTTTCCCATATCTGACAATGAATAACCCTTTGGACCATCGCTGGAAAGTCCTACATCGCGATTATCAAACCTGATGACATGAAAGCCCTGATCAACGAATAGTCCGCAAAATTCTTCTGAGTAACTGATGCACTGGCTACTTAAACCGTTCACCAACACAAGAGTGGGTTGAGAGACATTCCCAAAGGTTTCGTAATACAGCGACACTTGGCCGTTCGAACACGTTGGCACATCATCCTCCTGGGTTCGCAGATAAATGTTTGAAAAATTCGGCTTGTCGTGTGCGCCGGTATTCGAGAATGATTGGTTCAAGTTCGTCGGGGGTCGCTCCATGCAGGATGACGCCGTCAACGCCCAAGTCAAACTGCTGGCGAATGCTCTGCACGCATTGTGCTGGCGAACCCATGGCCGCCGAATCCAACCATTCATCAGGAATAAGGGAGGCGATGTGCTCAAGTTGCTCGGTGCTCGCCGCACCATCTAAAGCTCCTCGAAATGACTTGACGAAATCATCATCGCGAAAGCGTTGCAAGACCTGGGGATCCCAATTGTTGGTGGAGACCATCAAATCACCGTAACCCTGCAGATAGGTGGCGAGGCGCCCGACAGTTTTCTTCAGACGAAGATCAGGAGCGATGTGATCCCCGATGGTGGCAAAGCAGGACCACACGCGCACCTTGCTCGGATCTCGCCCAGCACGTTCGGCCGCATCCTTGACCGTTTTCACGCAACGCCGTGTCGTCTCATCGGAGAAAAATGTGTGCAGAATCACACAATCAAATGCCCGTCCAGCAAGTTCAAGAGTGTTGTGACCGAACGCAGTAATACCAAGTGGAATATCTTCACTGAAACTCGGGTCCAAAGCGAGAACGGGATACTTTCCTAGGGGTCCGTCGTGACCCAGGATGACCTCACCTGCGAACAGGCGCTTCATAACTTGCGCGAAATCCTCCATTTGTGCCGTAGTAATTTTCGGCATTCCATATGCAGCGAACAAGGGAGCAATTCCTCGACCTATGCCGAGGCAAAACCTTCCGCCCGTCAGACGGTGCATCGTGGTGGCATACGAGGCCGTCACGAGCGGATGTCGCGTGTTGTGATTAGTGGCCGCTGTAGCGATGCCGAGATTGGTGGACACCGCGCCCACTGCTCCTGAGAGCGTCACGGCTTCCTTTATGTTAAAACGCTCGGAAATGAAACAAGATCCCAAACCAAGTTCCTCACCCTTTCGTACCTCCTGTAGAAGATCCTGCGGTGACTTTGGTGCTCCTGGGAGGGTATAGAAACCCAATTCATTCATCTGTTCCATGAGTTACATCTCCGCCTTTGGAATACGAAATCCACCCAACAGATTTTTGATCGCACTTGACGAGAAAGCCGTGACTGGCGAGTGTGGCTCGCCCATTAGCGTCTCTAGGTTTTCTTGAATTGACTCAGCAGTGCAGTCCCGATCTGAATAGCCAGCCGCCATAGAGATGTTCATTCCCGCCTGCCAACCAGCGCCGACGCTAAGAGTCTCTCCATTCAAAGGGCATTCGCTGTGACTCAACCACACCACCAGTGGCGCCACCAACGATGGACTCAACCACTCTCCCAATTCGGGTGACCATGGAATCGGTCCAAAACTTGTGCCCAATCGAGTTTTCGCATACGGCACGACGACATTGCAAGCAATACCAAAGGGTGCCCCTTCACTCGCCATGCCGCGAGTCAGACCGATCACACCCATCTTCGTCATCGCATACACCGAGCCGTTCGGTACCCCGCCAAAGGCTGCTCCTGATGAGACATTGACGATGCGACCTCCGCCATGTGCTTTCATCCACTTCCACGCAGGACGACTGACATTAAGTGTTCCTCGAAGTTGGGTGTTGATCAGCGCGTCAATACTTTCTTCCGGGAAATCCTCAAACGGCGCCATACGAACTTGCCCCGCATTGTTCACGATCACATCAACACCACCGAACGCATCAAGTGCACAAGCCACAATGTTTCGACCACCTTCTGGGGTGGCTATTGAATCGTAATTAGCGACCGCTTGACCACCGGCAGATCTAATGTCGGCGACCACGTCATCGGCAGGATTCGTCAACGGTTGGGCGGCATCTCCATCCGAGTCAGAAATGCCAACCCCAAGATCATTCACCACAACACAAGCGCCACGCTCAGCAAATGCGAGTGCATATTCCCGGCCGAGATTTCGCCCTGCTCCAGTCACCACGATGACCTTGCCATCAAAACGCAATCCAGTCACGATTTCTCTCCTTGCCTCACTCATGTTGTGAATCTCCACGCTCTGGGTGAAAAACGAATTCTATAAGGTCCACAAGTACACGTTTGTCTTGAACAATAAAAAGGTGTCCACCTTCATACTCCTCAAATTTTGCACCTGCGATACGACTCGTTATCGCCCGCCCATTTTTGGAAGCAGCAATGCCGTCGTATTTCCCCGAGGCCACCAGCGTTTCGCATGTGATGAGATGCAAACGCTCCCAGACATCATGATTTTTGCGCGCCTGCAACTGCAGAGTCTCCCCACGTCGTGATTCATCGTCAGAATTTCGCACAGTGACATTCCTGTACACCCGATCATTGGGATGGGACTCAAACCACTCTTCTGTGAATCTCTCATCCAGCAGACGTGGATAAATCTCCTGACGTTGATCTGCAGAAAGATTCTCCAACTCATGAAGTGGATACGAACTCCCACCGGCGCCACCAGCACTAGTACACAGCAGAGCCAGGCGTTCAACTCGCTGTGGTGCAGTGACGGCTAACTCCTGTGCGACCATCCCCCCAAAACTCATTCCACAGACGGCGAATGTCTCCCACCCGAGATGATCGGCTAGGGCCAATGCATCTTGAGCATATTGAGCCATGGTGTAGGGGCCATTGGGCACGGACGATTTACCCAAGCCCCTTTGATCGTGAATTGCCACCTCACCATATTTCCCGAGGATGTCCATCAAAGGACGAACTGCTTCAATATTCGAGCCGGAGCCATTGAGGAAGATCACCCGCTGTCCTCTCCCAAAGACTTCGTAGTACACAGAGCAATCGCCAACGAGAAAACTGGGCATAACGTCAGTGTGTCCTGAGGTAATCACTCGTCTCAGGACGACGCGTCAACTGCCAATACTCAAGCATTGTGAATGGCCAGTTTTGAGCGACTCTTCCAGACGAATTTTTATACCAACTATTGACACTGACCGCGCCCCAGGCCATATTTTTATTGCCGTGATCAACACGCTCATTGAATCGATCATGAACGTCAACCTTGATATCCCATGCACTGTCCCCCGAACGGAGCATTTCTTCAATGCAGCCCAAAATATAATGAGTTTCACATTCTGAAAAGAAAATGATGCTTCCGTTGGCGACAATATTCGTGTTTGGACCATACATGCAGTAAAAGTTTGGGAAATGAGGAATGGTGATGCCGAGATACGCGCGCGCCTCGCCATTCCACATCTTGTGCAAGTCCGCACCATCTCGACCGACGACGCGCATCGGTGTAAGAAAATCGGATGCCTCAAACCCAGTTGCATAAATGATCACATCGGCTGTGCGCAAGGTGCCTTCGGCATCAACTATTCCAGAACTTCCAATGTGATCAATATGATCTGTTATGAGTTCAACATGGTCACTTCGTAGACAGGCAGCCCAGGAACCATTATCAAGAGCAACCCGTTTGGAAAACGGGGCGTATTTAGGAACAGTTTTCTCATGCAAATCAGGACGATCAGCGAAGACCGCATCAAAGTAGAGAAGTAATCGATCTCGTAAGTGCCGGTTAGCGGCGCTTACTGAGGCCTCACCATCAGTCCAATCTGGATCAACCACACATGAGGCCAAAACACCTTCAGTGGTTCGCCAAAAGAGCAGGAAGCGGTACCACTGGGCATAGGCAGGAACGTTTTGAAAGAGCCACTGTAGCCCTGGCCCAATCTTGTCGTGGTAATGCGCAATCGGCGTCAGCCAAGGCGGTGTCCGTTGATAGATGCTCACGGTCTTTGCAACCTTGGCAACCTCCGGGATGAGTTGCACACCGCTCGCGCCCGTGCCGATAACTGCCACACTTTTTCCAGTGAGATCAAGAGAGTCCGGCCAATTGGCTGAGTGAAAAGATTGCCCAGAAAAACTTTCACGACCTTTGATTGACGGCATCTTCGGTCGATTGAGTTGTCCTACTGCGCTAATGACCGCCTGCGCATAGAGCACTTCAATCGGACCGCTAGGACCACGCTGAATGCTGACGCGCCACACAGATTCTGCTTCCAGCCATTCCATTTCCTTGACCTGAGTCTGAAACTGTATCGATGTGGCGAGATCAAACTTCTCAACACAACCCCGGAAATACTCGAGTAAGACATCTTGAGTTGAAAAATGCAAAGGCCAGTCTGATCGCTGAGCGAACGAATAGCTGTAGACATGATTCGCCGAATCGACCCGACAACCCGGGTATGTATTTTCTAACCACGTTCCACCAACATCAGCATTCTTTTCCAAGATCTCAAAGTCGATACCCGCTTGCTTCAAGCGATAACCCGCGAGTATGCCTGACATTCCAGCACCAACGATGAGAACCTTAAAACTCCTCTTAGGGGCAATTTCCTCGCGAGACCACTTGGGCTGTCGTAAATCCTCACCGGCTACGGACAACTCTTCCAACATCAACGGAACATAATCATCACTTACGAAAGCACCGACCGTGTACGACATGATGTCCTGAATTTCTGACTGTGAACATTGATGGCGACTCACTCCACCCGAGTCACGGAACTTGATCAGTGTTTGACGCGCGAGAAGCCGAATCCCCTCTTGCTGCTCAGCGGTCAGCCCTCCCTGAGGTTGGGCCGCCAATAACGGTTGCGAGATCAGTTCTGGACGCAGCAGAGTGAGGTCGCCTGTGAGGTAGGCAAGGGTTGGCAAGACAGCGATGAGTTGTGCCTCACGTAACCCAGCATCTATCTCCGCATCTGTTGCCTGAAACACTTCACCACCCCTTTGTCACATACAACTATCGCGCACTCACGAGAGACCATCACCACTCCGCCTACGAGAAATGAGAATGTCGGTATAAAGTTTGGGTGTGATTGACCAGCACCTTGAACCTATTTCAGCTGGTGTCGTTATTGGATGTAACGATTTAGCCCCAACATTGACTTTTTATACTGAGGTGCTCGGATTTCGGGTGCAGACAATTCATCCAGCCGACGGTCCGACTCACGCCACCCTTATCGGCCACGGCTTGCGGATTCACCTTCAACCTGCCTCGACCCCGTTGGCTGTCTTACGAATCTCGCTCCCACACGGGAGTCCTTTGCTGCACAGCACCCTCACTGCGCCCAACGGAACCATCATTGAATGTGTGAGCTCGTCCGAGGAAATGATCGTTCCACCCTTGGCATCCGCTCTAGTCATCACTCATCAGGACGGAACCGATTTATGGGGTACTGGTCGCGCTGGAATGATGTATCGCGATCTCATACCGGATCGACAAGGCAACTCTGTCATAGCGTCCAGCATCAGAATTGATAACGCGGGTCCGGTGCCTGACTATGTGCACTTTCATGAGGTGCTATTTCAACTGATTTTCTGCCGCTCCGGTTGGGTGCGTGTGTTGTATGAGGATCAGGGCGATTCCTTTGTACTCGGTGCAGGCGATTGTGTCATCCAACCACCAACGATTCGCCATCGCGTGCTGGAATGTTCGGACAATCTTGAGGTTTTAGAGATCGGATACCCTGCCGAACACTTCACCCATGCCGATCCCCTCACCCAACTACCATCTGAAGCCATCAATCCAGAGCGCACCTGGTCTGGTCAGTCCTTCATTCACCACGTAGCGTCTCAGGCCACGTGGACGCCCTTCGGCAAGCAAGCGCTGATTACTGATACCAAAATCCACCAAGCAACACAGGGTCTTGCAGACGTCTGCATCATCACAGGTGATTCGGCGGCTTCTTGGCCATCCACATTCGTCGCTGAAAAACAGCTCACATTCCTCTTCGTTTTACAGGGTTCTGCGACAGTGATTACGAATGACAACGGATCACATGCCATGAACTCTGGTTCAAGCATCGTTATCCCCTGTGGAGACAATTATTCAGTCACGCAAAGTGCCAGAACTGAAATCCTGAGATTCAATCTGCAGACACAATAAAAGTCTTTACTGTCTTCCCATTTCGGCTCGGGCACGAGCGCCATCAGTCTCTGCATCGGGGCGAGTCGAGATCAGATGAATCTCCACGAAATCAATCCGACCTTCAAAATGATAACCGTCAACTCGTTCGCTGTATTCGGCTGCAACTGGCGACCCGTGGTCGTAGCCGACTGAACTTCCGACGCTTGAAATCGTTCTCATCACAAAGGGCAGATCCATCTTCGCCAATTCAATACCGTTCTCAAATATTGCGACATCTCCACCCTTGCCAGTACGGCGAAATTTAAGACTCAACATCACTTCACCACCCGAAATTTTCTGTGGAGACTCAACCACTAGGTGTTCACCGAAAACGTTGTAATCAAAAAGTAAATGGTCGTTGTGCACAAAGAAACTGAAACCGGAATTCTCAGTACCCGTCGCATAAATCACGCCGTTCTGACCATCTTGGCGACGTACCTTGGCGTCCAAATCCCAACTCCGTCCACCCACTGAAGCTGATACCTGCGTCGGCAATGGCGACATAGGTGGACGATACACATATTTGCGGGACACAGGATGCGGAGTGCGATCAGCAAATTTCATCGAGAACAGTTCAAGCCCACGATCATCGAGAGGCAAGACACCCTCCTTTTCCGCTTCCTCCCACCAGAGGGCAATCATTTCTTGTAGACGCTCCGGTTGAGATTCCGCCAAGTTCACAGTCTCCGAGCGATCGTGCTCAATGTGATACAACTCCCACACATCGTCGTCAAATGAGACACCTGGTGTGTGCCGCGTGACGGCTTTCCAGCCTGCGAAATAGATACCACGATGACCGACCATTTCGTAATACTGAATCAGTTTCGTTGTCTCGGCATCTTTTTCGTCAAACGAATAGTTCATCGGAACACCGGAAATCGGCATTTGTTCCAAACCCCTGTACACATCGGGCGGAGTAATCCCGATCGCCTCATAAATAGTCGGAGCAATGTCATTGACATGATGAAACTGATCTCGCAAGCCGCCAGAGTCCTGCACACCTTTGGGCCATTTCACGATAAGAGGCACATGGATTCCGCCCTCATGCGTATTTTGCTTATAGAACTTGAAAGGCGTGTTGCCCACCTGCGACCAACCCCATGGGTAGTTGCTGTGACTATGAGGTCCACCAATTTCTTCAATTCGATGAATCGCCTCATCCGGCATTTCGATCATCATGTTGAAGAATTTCATTTCGTGTAGAACGCCGAAAGGTCCGCCTTCTTGTGAGGCTCCATTATCCGACAAGAGAACAATCATCGTGTTGTCTTCCACCCCTAAATGATGTAGAGATTCAAGTAACCGTCCGATTTGCACATCGGTGTGATCAAGGAAGGCCGCATACGCTTCTTGAAGACGACAAGCCAGACGTTGTTGATTATCTGAAAGATCTTGCCATGCTTCGACACCAGGATTCCGGGGCGCTAATTCAGTACCAGCCGGTAGTAGACCGAGTTCTTGTTGACGCTTAAACCAACGGTCACGCATCACGTCCCAACCTTCATCGAAGGCTCCGCGATACTTCTCCATATATGCAGCGGGGGCTTGGTGTGGAGCGTGCGTGGCTCCAAATGCAAGGTACATAAAAAACGGACGATCTGGGCGAACACTGAGTGAGTCATGCATAAATTGCGTCGCGTGTTCGACCAAGTCTTCGGAGAGGTGATATCCATCAACGGGGCGCCCGGGCGCTTCAATCCAATGATTGTCGTACACCAAATCAGGATGGAACTGATCTGTCTCGCCATCGAGGAAGCCATAAAAGCGATCAAATCCACGTTGCAATGGCCATTGATCAAATGGACCTGCTGGCGAAGCATCCGCCATGGGACAAAGATGCCATTTACCAAGAGCAAAAGTTGCGTATCCCTGATCTCGAACTACTTCAGCAATCGTGGCGGCGTGATTTGAAATCTGTCCGCGCATGTGCGGAAAACCACTGCTGAAGTTGGAAACCCCGCGCATTCCGACTGCATGGTGGTTTCGTCCAGTCAATAGCGCGGCCCGAGTCGGCGAGCACAAAGGAGTCACATGAAAGTTTGTGTAGCGCAAACCTTGTGCAGCGAGCAGGTCAATGTTGGGGGTATCAATGGTGGATCCGTAACAACCCAAATGAGAGAACCCGAGGTCGTCAAAAAGGATCACGATGACATTGGGTGCACTTTCACCGGGGTGCGGACGCTGCGGCCAGTCGGGAACGGAATCTTTATACGTTCGCCCGATTGACCCTTGGAAGCCTTCGTAATCCTTCATGGTATTGACAATAGCCCTGACACTACCTACCCTCGTCATATGTCCGAAAAATCAAATCAAAATTCCCGACCCACGGCGGTTATCGCCGACGCCAACTTCTATGTAGGTCCTGAACTGGCTCGCCAATTGGCTGGACGCGGATTCAACTTGGTTTTAGGAGGCGCTAAGCCTGAACTCGTTGACGAACTCACCGCTTCAGGATCCCTCGTCGAGGTTGTCAGCGGTGTTCGTGACCTCGCAGATCCGACAGCCTCCGACAAGCTCGTAGAGGCGGCAATGACGCGATTTGGACGCATCGACTCGGCTGTGATGTTCTCTGGCGAGATCATCACTGGACGTTTTGTGCACTCGGAATTAGAACAACTCCGCTCTGTTCTCGTTGGCTGTATTGAAGCACCGTATAACTTCATGCGCGCAGTGGTACCCAACCTGATTTCTCAAGGCTCCGGCCAAGTCCTCGTGATCACGAGTGCCTCCGCTGCTCGCCCGACCCCAGGAGCGCCTTTGTATTCAGCGGCACGCGCTGGCGCTTCCATGCTCGTCAAGAATGTCGCCGATGAGATCGCCCGCACTGGGGTTCAAGTCAATGCTGTCGGTACCAATTTCATGGACTTCCCAGGCTTCCTTGCTGCCTCTGGGGCCGATGACCCAGAAGTTCGAGCCAAGATTGAGGCTCAAGTGCCAATGAGGCGCTTAGGCACAATGAGCGAATTCGCTGCATTCTGCATGGTTTTCCTGGACGGTAGCAGTCAATTTACGACTGGTCAGTTCGTCGCCTATGCGGGAGGCTGGGCTTAGGGGCAGAATAGGAGATGTGAAACGCTCCCTATACAACGAAGACCATGTCGCATTTGCCGACAGCTTTCGTCGCTTCGTCGCCCAAGAAATCACTCCGGATTATCTGAAGTGGGAAGCCGAGGGAATCGCTCCGCGATCCTTATATAAGAAGGCTGGAGACAACGGCTTTATTGGTATGGCGATCCCACAAGAGTTTGGTGGCGGCGGAAGTCATGACTTTCGCTTCAACTCTGTCATTGCGGAGGAATTGGCGTACGCCGGAATAGGTGGAGCCGGCCAAGGTCTGACATTACATAACGACATCACCACTCCTTATTTCACTGATATCTGCAACGATGAACAAAAAGCCCGATGGTTACCCGGGATTGCCAGCGGCGAACTGATCACCGCAATTGCTATGACAGAGCCGGGAACTGGAAGTGACTTGGCAGGGATTGCTACTACTGCTCGTCGCGACGGGGATCGATATATTCTCAACGGTTCCAAAACGTTCATCACCAACGGGATCAATTCTGACCTAGTGATTGTCGCCGCGAAAACTGATCCATCACAGAGACATGCTGGTATGTCTTTGATGGTTGTTGAACGTTCGATGGCAGGCTTTGAACGTGGTCGCAATCTCGACAAGATCGGTATGCACAGTCAAGATACAGCGGAACTTTTCTTCAACGATGTTGATGTTCCCGTGGCAAACCTCCTCGGTGAGGAAGGGCGAGCTTTTCATTATCTGACCTCTAACCTCGCTCAAGAACGTCTATCAATCGCCATCAGTGGTGTAGCTGTGGCCCGCGCCTGTGTTGGCTGGACAGTTGACTATGTCAAAGAACGCAAAGCCTTCGGCAAATCAATTTCACAGTTCCAAAACACTAAGTTTGTCTTGGCCGAACAGCGCACTGAAGTCGATGTTGCTCAGGCCTTTGTGGATCAATGCATCCTGGCTCTCAATGAAGGAACACTGACGGCACCCCAAGCAGCGCAGGCTAAGTACTGGTGCACTGAACTACAAAAACGCGTTGCCGATAAGTGTCTACAACTTTTCGGAGGTTATGGGTACATGACCGAATACCCGATTGCTCGCGCCTACGCTGATGCCCGTGTCACCAGCATCTACGGTGGTACGACAGAGGTCATGAAAAGCATCATCGCCAAGGATATGGATTTATGAAGATTGCCCTGCGAGCCGAAAACTACCGAGATCCTTTTGGCTACGAACAGGAACGTCGCAATGTCTGGTCGCGTGAATGGGTCATGTTCTGCACAACCGCAGAACTCTCCAAACCTGGCGACTATTACGCTGCCGACCTCGCAGGATGGAACCTTCTGCTGACGGTTAATCCGCAAGGCGAAATCATCGGATTTCACAATGTGTGTCCCCATCGTGCGGGTGTTATCGCTTGGCCAGGTAACGGAACTTTGGGAAATCTCGTTTGCCGTTATCACGGTTGGGCCTTTGCATGGGATGGGTCGTTGAAGTCTGCGAGGGATTTCGGCAACGAAGAGCCATTGTGCGCCGAGGACTTTGAACTGAAGAAGATTTCCGTCGAAGCATGGGGACCTTTTGTGTTTGTCTGCCTCGACCCCAATGCTGCTCCATTACTGGAATCTCTCGGTGGACTACCTGAACGCATCAGCCAATATCCCATTGAATCTTTCACCTATGCCCAACGCATACAGCGCGAAATTTCTTGCAATTGGAAAACCTACGTCGACAATTACCTTGAGGGCTACCACGTCCCTCTGCTTCATCCATCTCTGACTAAGGCTTTGGATATGTCTACTTACCAGGTCTCAATACCAGAGCCCAGTTTCTGTTTGCACACATGCGATACGACCCAAGGGTCAGCATCCGGAGGAGCATGGCTCTTTCGCTATCCGAATTTAGCTTTGAACATTTACGCCGATGGAATGAATGTTGAGCGAATTATCCCTCTCAGTTATGACCGAACAATGATCATTTATGATTATTTCTCCGTCGATACATCTGCGGAGAGCATCGCCCGTATGGTCGATTTGTCCAATGTTGTCTTAGACGAGGATCAGTTGATTTGTGAGGCTGTACAAAGGAATCTCAATAGTGGGGTTTATGAGGCTGGCCCACTGAGCCCACGCCACGAAATCGGTTTGATGTGGTTCCAGCGCAAAATCGCCGAAGCTATAAGCCTGTGACATCCAATAAACCCCACGCTTAGGCGCTGAGTCTGAGATAATTGATTATGGCAATCGCAAAGCATGCTCAACAAACAATGGTCACCTTGGACCTTGAGGGAGTTCTAGTCCCTGAGATTTGGATTGCAGTTGCTGAAGCGACTGGGATTGAAGAGTTGCGTCGCACCACACGTGATGAACCCAATTACGACTTACTCATGCGCCAACGTCTGGCACTTCTTGCGGAACACAATTTGACGATGAGTGCCATCGCTCAGGTCATCTCCACCCTTCATCCCCTACCTGGAGCGAAGGACTTCTTGGATGCGCTCCGCGAAAGGACTCAAGTCATCATTTTGTCCGATACGTTCGAGCAATTCGGCCTACCGTTTATGCGTCAATTGGGAATGCCCACTCTTCTATGTCACCGGCTGATCGTTGAGAACGATCGCATTGTTGATTTTGAGCTTCGACAAGTCGATCAAAAGCGACTCGCTGTGGAAGCTTTCAAAGCTTTGAACTACAGAGTTGCTGCAGCGGGAGATTCGTACAACG
>SHUW01000045.1 GCA_009694465.1 Ilumatobacteraceae bacterium | reverse complement strand
AATCGCCCGAGGCAGGAAAGTTGAGAGTCTTTGTGAGTCTTCAACATAGCCCAGCGCAAGTCATCAAGTTGGGTATTCAGGGCCTGCTTTTCGGCGTCACAGATCACTGCCAAGTTATCCACAGAACCCATCTAGTCACTCTTTCGGGCTAGATCGATAGCAGCCGTCAATAAGCCGAAAACCTCGTCTGGTCCCTTTGAACCGTCAATAAGGACCAAACGAGCATCTCGACCGTAGAACTCAAGCAGTGGAGCGGTCTGGCTTTCATAGAGATCTAAACGCTGACTGATGCTCTCGGGGGTGTCATCATCGCGTATGACAACGTCTCCCCCACAAGAATCGCAGGTCCAGGGGTCCCTCTTTTGAGCCGTGGCGACATAGTTCGTTCCACAATCGCGACATGCCCGCCGAGAGGAAATGCGTTGAATAACTAAATCGCGGGGCACGTCAAGATCAAGCACGACATGAATGGGTCGCTCCGCCGCAATATCGTCAAGAGCCACAGCCTGAGCCACAGTTCGCGGAAAGCCATCCAAGATATATCCGCGGGTGCGTGCATCATCTTGCTCAAGTCGCTCGCGAATGATTTCAATCATGATCTCATCGCCTACCAAACGCCCAGCCTCGATCACCTGTTTGGCCAGCTTGCCAATCTCGGTACCTTCACGAACGGCGGCACGCAAAATTTCACCTGTGGAGATATGTGGAACAACAAAATGTCGCGAGATACGTTGACACTGCGTGCCCTTCCCCGCTCCTTGGCGACCCATGATGATCAGCCGTACACCCGCGGTCATGACTTAGCCCAGCCGCAGCAACCAAAGCTGCGTTGACATCACTTCAGGAATCCCTCGTAATTGCGCAACATCAGTTGGCTATCGACTTGTCGCATCAAATCAAGAGCAACACCCACGGCAATGAGCACTGTTGTACCCGCGAAGGGGAACGACTGAACGTCACCCACCCACAACACGATGTACGGCAAAATTGCAATGAATGCAACGAATAATGCGCCCGGCAATGTAATTCGGTTAACAACCCTGCCCAAGTAACGCTCGGTCTGCGGTCCGGGTCGGATTCCAGGAATGAATCCACCTTGACGACGAATCTGATCAGCTTGACGAATCGGATCGAAGGCAATCGAGTTATAGAAGTATGCGAAGGCAACGATCAACAAAGCAAACGAGACGATGTATAACAATCCTTGTGAAGACACCAAGTTGCGATCCACCCAAACAGTCACTGTGCGTCGCCAACCAGTATCAGAACCAATGATGTTGGTGAGCAATACGGGTAGCAACATCACGGAACTTGCGAAAATGATCGGCACGATACCAGCCTGATTGACCTTCAACGGAATGTAAGTACTTTGTCCACCGTACTGACGACGTCCGACTACTCGCTTAGCAAACTGCACAGGTATGCGACGCTGTCCAAGTTCAACACGAACTACCGCAATCAAGATACCGATTGAGATGGCAATCAAAATACCGAAAACAACCCACTTCTTGCTTTGCAGAATTGAGTAGTAACTAAAGGGCAATGAACTCACCACTGATGCAAAAATTAAGATGCTCATACCGTTACCGATACCGCGCTGGCTGATCAATTCGCCCATCCACATCAACAGGGCTGTACCGGCGACGAGTGAAAGAATCACCAGCAGACCACGAGGCCACATGCCATCCGGCAGAAGCACAATGTCTGGAGCGTTAGCAGAAGCAGTGAAGAACGCCGAACCACGACCTTGACCAAAAATAAATGTCAAACCAGCAGCCTGCAATAGCGCTATAGCCATCGCAACGTAACGAGTCCATTGCGTAATTTTGCGCTGCCCTGTGGCGCCCTCTTGTTGCCATTCTTCAAGTTTGGGAATGACGACTGTCAAAACCTGCATGATGATGCTCGAGGTGATGTACGGCATGATGCCCAAGGCAAAAATAGCGAACGAAGAAAATGCTCCACCAGAGAACAAGTTCAAGAAACCGAGAGCACCCTGCTCACGTGCCGATTCGCGCAACTGTCGTACCGCAAGATCATCAATACCAGGAACGCGAATATGCGCTCCAAGACGATACAAAAGCACCATCATCAAGGTGAACAAAATCTTGTTCCGAAGGTCAGGCACCTTGAAGATGTTCTTCAGGTTCGACAGCACGTGGGTTCCTCGGGTTCTAACTCGGTGTGATAATCGGTCAGCCCGATATCAGCGGTTGGTGAACTGGTTGCCCTTGGCCGCAGGACGAACCTTGTACGGCAACGGGATGATGGTGACTGAGCCGCCAGCCGCTTCAATGGCCGCCTGCGCTGCCTTGGAAACGCCATGAGCATGAACTTCAACTGCGCGAGTAACTTGTCCGCGAGCAAGAACCTTGACAAATGCACCCTTATGCAGCACGCCACGAGCAAAAAGAATCTCTGGGTTCACAACGGGCTCATCAATTTCGGTGAGTGAATCAAGGTTGACAGCCTGATATTCCACGCGGAATGGGTTATTGAACCCCTTCAACTTTGGAACACGCTGCTTGAGAGGCATCTGTCCACCTTCGAAACCGCGAGCAACTTTGCCTCGGCCGCGAGATTGCTGACCCTTGGTACCACGACCGGCAGTCTTGCCGCCCTTGCCACCGATACCGCGACCTACGCGCTTTTTGGGATGGGTTGAACCCGGTGCTGGTGCTAGTTCGTCGACGCGCATTGGTCAGCTCTCCTTCGAATCTGTCGAAGATGTGACTTCGATAAGGTGCGGAACTCGGGCGATCATGCCGCGAATTTCTGGGCGATCAGGCAACACATTGCTCTTGCCGATACGACCAAGACCAAGAGCGCGCAATGTTCCACGGCTCTTCGGCTTGGCATGGGTACTGGATTTGATCTGCTTCACCGTAATGGTGGGCCCAGTATGAACGACTGTCTGATACGTAGCCATAATCAGTGACTTTCTCCTGCAGCGATTGCTCGCTTGGTCTCGTTGTACGCCTTGAGCAAGCCCTTGGGTACGAAGCTGTCAGCTGGAAGTCCACGGCGAGCCGCAACTTCATCGGGGCGCTGCAAAGCTTGCAGACCATTGATCGTGGCGCGAGCCACGTTGATGGCATTGGACGAACCGAGTGATTTAGCCAACACATCATGAATGCCAGCTTCTTCAAGAATGATTCGTGCTGCACCGCCAGCGATAACACCAGTACCTGGAGCTGCAGGCTTGAGCATCACACGACCAGCACCCAACACACCAATGACTGGGTGAATAATGGTGCTGCCTGCAAGAGCCACGGAGAACATATTGCGCTTTGCGTCTTCGGTACCTTTTTGAATAGCCAAAGGAACTTCTTTGGCTTTTCCATAGCCGAGACCAACACGACCGTTGCCATCGCCAACGACAACAAGTGCGGTGAACGAAAAGCGACGACCACCCTTAACAACCTTGGCCACGCGGTTAATGTGAATCACGCGTGATTCGCGGCCACCCTCAGGTGTGTTGCCCATGCCTGGGGGCGGACGATCGCCAGGTCGCGGAGCATTGTTGCCACCCGGACGAGCGTTTGGATTATTGGGGTTATTGGGATTGTTCGTCATCAGAACTCCAGACCTGCTGCACGAGCGGCTTCAGCAACCGCAGCGACGCGACCGTGATAGAGGTATCCACCACGATCAAAAACAACTTTCTTGATACCAATTGCTTGAGCGCGTTCAGCGACTGTCGTGCCTAACGCCTTAGCGACTTCAACGGTGCGTCCACCAGATGCGCGCAAGCCTGCCTCTGTTGACGAAACTGACGTGATAGTCACACCAAGATCGTCGTTGATGACCTGCAACATGAGGTGATTGTTTGAACGGTACAAAGACAAGCGCGGACGCTCGGCGGTGCCGTGAATTTTCTTGCGAACTCGGTTGTGACGAACGAGACGACTCTCGCGACGCTCTCTACTAATTTTGCTCATGACATCTCCCTAGCGGAATCTTTTCTCGGCATTACTTCTTGCCGGCTTTACCGGCTTTACGCAGAATCTTCTCGCCCTGATAGCGCACACCCTTGCCCTTATAAGGCTCTGGCTTGCGAATGGAACGAATGTTGGCAGCTACTTGACCGACTGCTTCTTTGTCGATGCCTTTGATGATCACGCGAGTTTGCACTGGCACTTCAAAAGACACTCCTTGCGGAGCTTCTACATCAACTGGGTGTGAGAAACCGAGGTTGAGACGAATGAGCGTGGGGCTCTTCAACTCTGCTCGGTAACCAACGCCGACGATCTCAAGTTCTTTAGCGAAACCAGTAGTCACGCCGACGACCATGTTGCTCAACAGCGCACGACTCAGGCCATGCAAACTGCGTGATTCACGCTCATCATTGGGACGTTCGACAACGAGGTTGCCTTCATCCTGACGAACGGTGATACCACCAACGAGGTCACGACTCAAAGATCCCTTCGGGCCTTTGACAGTCACTGAGTTTGCGTTGATGCTGACATCAACACCGGATGGAACCGGGATAAGTGCTTTACCGATACGTGACATATTGTCTCCTGATCACCACACGTAACAGAGAACTTCGCCGCCCACTTTGCGCTTGCGCGCTTCGCGGTCGGTCATCAGTCCCTGACTGGTGGATAGGACAGCAACACCTAGGCCACCAAGTACGCGAGGTACGGTGCCGGACTTGCGATACACGCGAAGTCCTGGTGTTGAAATGCGCTTGATGCCCGCAATAGTGCGACGGCGTTCAGCGGAATACTTCATCGCAATATTCAGAATCTCGCCGGGGCCCTTGGTATTCGCTGTCACAGCAAAACCAGAGATGTAACCCTCTTGCTCAAGAATCTTGGCCAAAGCAACTTTTTGTTTGGAGGACGGCATCTTGACAGCATCGTGCATCGCCGTATTGGCGTTGCGGATGCGGGTCAGCATGTCGGCAATGGGATCAGTCAACATAAGTGCCTCACCAACTCGACTTTGTTAGGCCGGGGATTTCACCAGCATGGGCCATCTCACGAAGGCACACACGGCAAAGACCGAACTTTCGGTAAACGGAACGTGCGCGACCACACTTCAGGCAACGTGTATAGCCACGAACCTTGAACTTGGGCTGCGCAGCAGCTTTGTTAATTAACGATTTCTTCGCCATGAGTCAGTACCTCTCGCTCACTTCTTCTTCTTAGAGAACTGTGGACCACGAACATTGCTCTTCTTCTTGGTCGAAACAGTTGCTTCAGCGCCGCGCTTGAACGGAAATCCGAATGCGTCGAGCAAAGCCCGACCTTGATCATTCGTCATTGCGGTCGTCACGATGGTGATGTCCATACCACGAGGGGCATCGATCTTGTCGTACTCAATTTCGGGGAACACAGTCTGATCACTGAGGCCGAACGTGTAGTTGCCACGACCGTCCCATGAATGCGAAGGCAGACCGCGGAAGTCGCGAATACGAGGAATCGCAACCGAGATCAAACGATCCAGGAATTCCCACATGCGGTCACCGCGTAGCGTGACCATGCAGCCGATGGCCTGATTCTCACGAAGTTTGAAGTTAGCGATTGAGTCACGGGACTTAGTCACCTTTGGCTTCTGGCCGGTGATACGAGTCATGTCAGCTACTGCGCCTTCAAGCAACGAAGGTTGCTGAGTGGCACGACCGACACCCATGTTCACCACGATCTTTTCGAGGCGGGGAACCTGCATGACATTGCTCAATTCGAGCGAGGCCTGAAGGCCAGCACAAATCTCGCTTTGATATTTTGACTTGAGACGGGGCATTGTTGCAGTGCTCATCCGATTTCCTCACCTGTGGTTTTGGCGATGCGTACTTTTTTGCCGTCAGCAAGCACCTTGTAACCAACGCGTGTGGGCTTGCCCTTATGCACGAACATCACATTGGATGCATCGAGAGGCATGTCACGGTCGATAACTCCACCCTGCTGATTTTGTCCGCTGGGCTTCTGGTGCTTCTTTACAACATTGATTCCGTCGACTAGGACCTGGTTTGAACGAGGCATAACACGCGAAACGGTGCCTTCTTTGCCTTTGTCCTTTCCAGAGATCACTATGACGTTGTCACCTTTTTTGATTTTCATCTCACAGCACCTCCGGCGCTAACGAAACAATTCGCATGAACTTCTTGTCACGCAGTTCGCGACCAACTGGTCCGAAAATACGTGTTCCACGAGGTGTGAGATCATCTTTGATGATGACCGCAGCATTCTCGTCAAAACGGATGTAGCTGCCATCAGGACGGCGCTTTTCCTTCTTGACGCGTACGACGACGCACTTCACGACGTCACCTTTTTTGACACCTGCACCAGGAATCGCATCCTTAACGGCGGCCACGAAGATGTCTCCGATCGAGGCGTATCGGCGACGTGTGCCACCGAGAACCTTGATACACAAAACTTCTTTGGCGCCACTGTTATCGGCAACTCGAAGACGACTTTCTTGCTGAATCATGATTTATCCTCCGTCGGTCCCAGGCTCACTTGGCCCGCTCGAGAATCTCAACGAGGCGCCAGCGCTTCAGTTTCGATAATGGACGGGTTTCCATGACGCGCACGCGATCGCCAACATTGGCGTCGTTGGCCTCATCGTGGGCATAGAGCTTCTTGGTTCGTGTGACGAACTTGTTGTACTTCGGGTGACGAACTCGCTCGATGATTTCGATCACCAAGGTGCGATCCATCTTTGAAGACGACACGATGCCCTCGCGGACTTTGCGCGGTGCACGTTCTGTTGTGGGTGTTGTTTCAGACATCTGATTCACTCTCCGGCCTCAGCGGCAGCGATTTCACGCTGACGGATAAGGGTGTTGATACGAGCGATACGGCGACGAACTCGGCGCAATTCGCTATGGGTGTCGAGCTGACCGGTGGCGCTACGAAAGCGGAGGTTGAGTGCCTCTTGCTTCGAAGCCCGGAGCTGTTCGACCAATGATGTGAGGTCGAGTTCGCCTAGTTCAGCGCGGTCTTTGGCGGCTTGAGTTGCCATGATCAGATCGCCTCCTCGCGTGTAATAATGCGGGCCTTAATCGGCAATTTCTGGATGGCCTTGTTGAGGGCCTCCATTGCCTGCTCGCGACTTGGGAATGAGAGTTCAAACAAAACACGGCCAGGCTTCACGACGGCTACCCAAAACTCTGGGTTGCCCTTACCTGAACCCATACGGGTTTCGGCTGGCTTCTTGGTGACAGGCTTGTCAGGGAAAACGTTGATCCACACCTTGCCGCCACGCTTGATATGACGAGTCATAGCAATACGCGCAGCTTCAATCTGACGTGCGGTCAACCAACACGGCTCAAGAGCTTGGATTCCGTACTGACCAAAAGCCAGTTCACTTCCACCCTTGGCCATACCTCCGGTACGACCACGATGGTGCTTACGATGGGCAACTTTGCGAGGCATCAACATGGTGAATCAGTCCTGTGCACGGAAGTGCGGGGTCTCGTGCCCATCGTGGGTGCGGCGGGCGATTTCTTCTTCCTCGTCGAGTAATTTCTCGAGTTCTGGATCGGCTTCTTTCACGAGTGGCACTTGGGCTGCTTCAAGAGCTTCTTCAGCCTTACGGCGACCACTCGACGACACAACCTTGCGTGCACCAGGTACACCAGGAGTTTCGCCAAGAGCACTTGTTGCTTCGCGAACAATCTTTTCATCAATCACTGGCTTGTACGGCAAGATGTCGCCACGATAAATCCATACCTTGACACCAACACGACCACTCGCAGTGCGAGCTTCGCGAAAACCGTAGTCAATGTCGGCGCGCAGCGTGTGCAACGGCACGCGGCCTTCGCGGTACCACTCGGTACGGCTCATTTCAGCGCCACCCAAACGACCCGAACACTGAACACGAATGCCAAGTGCTCCAGCCTTTTGTGCGTTCTGCACGGCTCGCTTCATGGCACGACGGAATGCAATTCGTCCGACCAACTGATCAGCTACACCTTGAGCAATCAAAGCCGCATCAAGTTCAGGAGACTTAATCTCCACGATATTGAGTTGCACTTTAATGTTGCCGGTGAGGGCAGTTAAACCAATACGAAGTTCATCAGCCTTGGCACCCTTACGACCGATAACGATTCCAGGACGTGCAGTATGAATGTCGACCTTGAGGGTCTCTCCACGCTTGCGCTCAACTTCAATGCGCGAAATCGCTGCGTCTGGAAGTGACTCCATGACATAAGCACGGATCTTCCAGTCTTCGGTGAGATATTCCTTGTAATTGCGCTCACTAAACCAGCGACTCTTCCAGTCGGTGGTAATGCCCAGGCGGAAGCCGTACGGATTGACTTTTTGGCCCATCAGTTGGTCTCCTCGGCCTCGGGTGCTGCAGTTTCAATTGACGTAGTCTCCACAGCAGTTGCCTCGATCGTGGTTTCTTCGATATTCGCTTCCTCGGTCGCCACTTCTTCAACTGAAGTGTCAACAGCGTCATCGGAACGCTTGGTACGGCTTGCTTGAACACGAGCCCGACGATCAGCAACGCCACCACCGCGGGTTGCCCGACGACCGCTCACAGCACGCTCACGGCGAGCCTGAACGACCTGCAACAGTTCGCTGTCAATCACACCAAGAACAATCGTGATGTGGCAGGTGCGCTTGTTGATACGAGTAGCACGACCTTTGGCACGTGGCTTGAAGCGACGCAAGGTCGGACCTTCGTCGGCGTAGCAGGCCTTGATGTACAAGGTGTCAGCGTCAAGACCATCGTTGTTCACTGCGTTAGCAACAGCTGATGCCAAAACTTTGCGAATAACGCGGGCTGCTTCACGCTCTGTGAACTGCAAAACCTGATCAGCAATGACGACATCGCGTCCACGAACAAGGTTGAGCACAACGCGTGCTTTGGATGCCGACATGCGCGAACCGCGCACACTGGCTCGAGTTCCGGTGCGCTCACCGGCAATAAAGGAGCGCTCGTTTAGCTTGGGACCAGTCATTACTTGCGACCCTTCACGTTCTTCTCTTGACCTGCGTGATATTTGAAGGTTCGAGTCGGTGAGAACTCACCAAGCTTGTGACCAACCATTGATTCAGTGACATAAACCGGCACGTGCTTACGACCGTCATGCACGGCGATGGTGTGACCCACCATGTCGGGAATGATCGTCGAACGACGACTCCAGGTCTTGATGACCTTTTTTTCATTGGCAGCGTTCAACGCGTCCACCTTTTTTACGAGGTGGTCATCAACGAACGGACCCTTTTTTAAGCTACGAGACATCTAATGCACCAATCCTTTACCGGCGGCCCTTGCCGGAACGACGACGACGAACAATCAACTTCTGTGATGCCTTCTTGCCGTCACGAGTACGGCTTTCTGGCTTGCCCCATGGCGACACGGGAGGACGACCACCCGAGGTTTTACCTTCGCCACCACCAAGAGGGTGGTCAACCGGGTTCATGGCGACACCGCGGGTTTGTGGGCGAACGCCCTTCCAACGGTTACGACCAGCTTTACCGATCTTGATGAGTTCGTGTTCGGCATTGCCGACTTCTCCGACAGTGGCGCGGCAGTCAATCAGCACGCGACGCATTTCTGTTGAAGGCAAACGAAGTGTTGCGTAGTCACCATCTTTGGCTACTAACTGCACACCAACACCAGCCGAACGCGCCATCTTGCCACCTTGGCCGGGGCGCAACTCAACGTTGTGAACGACGGTACCAACAGGCATGTAGCGCAATGGCAAAGCGTTGCCTGGCTTGATGTCTGCCTTAGGACCATTGGACACATGATCGCCAACATTCATGCCCTTAGGAGCAAGGATGTATGCCTTTTCACCGTCTGCATAATGCAACAAGGCAATACGGCACGTGCGGTTCGGGTCATATTCAATCGTCGCAACCTTGGCAGTGATGCCATCTTTGTTGCGCTTGAAGTCAATCATTCGGTATTGCTGCTTATGGCCACCACCGCGGTGACGCGATGTCTTGCGACCATAGGCATTACGACCACCAGTCTTGGGCTTGCTCGTGAGCAATGACTTTTCTGGTGTCGTTGAAGTGATCTCAGAGAAATCTGACGAGGTCTGGAAACGACGACCTGCAGATGTTGGCTTACGTTTACGAATTCCCATGACGTGATGCCTCAGTTGTTCTCGAACAGTGGGATTTCATTCCCAGCAGCCAAAGTGACGATTGCGCGCTTGGTACCAGGGCGACGACCGGGGCGATTAGTGCCTCGAGTGCGCTGGAGTTTGCCCGCACGGTTGAGCGTGTTGACTTTTGTGACCTTGACGCCCCAGATTGCCTCGACAGCGTCGTGGATCTCAGGCTTTGATGCATCCACATGAACGTTGAAGGTGTAGACGCCAGTCTCAATGAGGGCGTAACTCTTCTCCGACACGATGGGAGCGATGATGATGTCGCGTGGATCTTTCATCACTGACCGTCCTTACTGGCTCCGGGCAATGAGCCCTGTGAGAACACGATGTTGTCGTTGCACAGCACGTCATAAGCGTTGAGTTCGCTGATTTCAATGAGTTGCACTTCGGGGAGATTGCGGAATGAACGAATCGCATTGAGTTCGTCGCGGCGAACCACGATCAATGTGCGACCATCAAGATTCAATGCGTTCAGCGCTTCAATAGCTGCCGACGTCTTAGGCGCATCAAACTTCCAAGCATCGATGACGATGACTTTGCCTTCCATGGCACGATCCGACAACGCCGACTGCAAAGCAATCTTGATCATCTTCTTAGGAGTCTTTTGCGAATACTTGCGAGGCTTTGGCCCGTGAGCCACACCACCACCAGAGTAATGAGGTGAGTTGGTAGAACCCTGACGAGCGCTACCAGTTCCCTTTTGCTTAAGTGGCTTCTTTCCACCACCAGAAACCTCGGCGCGAGTCTTTGTGCTCTGTGTCCCAGCACGACGATGAGCAAGTTGCGCAGTGACGACTTGGTGCATGACTGGGACATTTGGCTGACGACCGAAATCGTCATCGCTTAAAGCAACACTGCCGACATCTTTGCCGGCCTGATTCTTGACTTTCAACGAAGGCATCAGGTCACTTTCCCTTCACTGCGTTGCGCACAATGACAACGCCGCCATTTGGGCCCGGTACCGAACCACGGACTAATAACAAGCCGCGCTCGGCGTCGGCCTCAACAACTTCAAGATTCAAAGTGGTGACTTGCTCATGACCCATGTGTCCGGCCATCTTGAGACCTTTGAGAACACGACCTGGGTACGAAGCCGAACCAATGGAACCAGGAGCACGGTGGTGCTTGTGGTTACCGTGGCTGGCTCCCTGACCGCGGAAGTTGTGACGCTTCATACCGCCGGCAAAACCCTTACCGCGACTCACTGCGGTGACGTCAACCTTTTGGCCTTTGACGAATTGATCCACAGTGATCTCTCCGCCAACTTCAAAACCTTCAACGCTCTCAAGACGCAACTCAACGAGTCGACGACCGGATTCAACATTTGCTTTCGCAAAATGCCCAGCATCAGGCTTGGACAATTTCTTTGCGTCCTTATGCCCATAGGTAACTTGCAGCGCGTCGTAACCATCGCGCTCAGAAGTTTTAATTTGTACGATGCGAACTGTTTCAACACGAAGCACAGTCACGGGAACGACGCGATTGTCGTCAGCCCATACCTGTGTCATGCCGAGCTTCTCGCCGACGATCGCTTTCTTTGCCATAAGGCAGCCTCTTCATCCAGCCAGTTTCCTGGCGCTTTCGATTTGACTTTGCGTGTACTGCGGAGAACCGCCGTTCACGCAAATGCTCCGAAGATCTTGCGATCAACGGAGCATTGGTTCGGTTGTTGCCATGTGGTCCCCAGCGAACTGGGCTCACATAGACATCGATTGCAGCGAACAGACAAAAGTCCGTTTCGCACGAGGTGAGAACCCTACCGTCGGATTTCCCCGAACCCACACGCACCGCCTGCTTATTCGCGCAAAGATCCTGCTTTTTAGCGAACCCTACGATCGGCGTAGCCATGAAATCTGAAAGTTATCCACAGCCTGCCAAGTTTTTGGCGGATGGCGTCTGCTGACATGGGGAGAAAAGTCTATTTATGGCCCTTATACAGGTCTTTTGTGGTTAACCCGGCCTTAAGGCCAGATTTTGAGCGCCGCAAACAGCAAACCATGCAAAGCGACCATAAGCGACATCATCGCCATGTTCGAATTTCGCAAGTTTTGATGCATTTCGGAGCGTA
>SHUW01000044.1 GCA_009694465.1 Ilumatobacteraceae bacterium | reverse complement strand
AGTTCAAGACTTAACCTTGCGCCGCAATCTTGCAGATGCGATGCAAACAGTTTGGGACGAATATGTAGCGGTCTCACAAACAGGACGAACACCCTTCACCGTCGTTGACCCTGCACCGTATGAACTTGTCTCGGTCAAGCCAGGAAATGTGCCCAATGATTTGTTAGACAAAATTGAATCAGTGCCCGTTGTTTTAGCGATCTCGGCGAACCTTGGATCAATAGCAATGATGGATAAAGATCTTGCACGCCCAACGATCACCGGTGGTGCGTCGATCTATCCATTTTGTTGGAGCATCATTTTGGCAGCTCGCTCTCGTGGTCTTGGCGGTGTGATCACTACCTTCGCTTCACGCGTCGAACCGATCACGGGAGACTTATTAGGGCTGGCAAAAAATGATGCGCTAGCAGCAACAATTTTTTTGGGCCATCCGATCAAACAATTGAGCAAACTCAAGCGTTCCGCAGTTGAAACCTTCACGACATTTGACCGCTTCGACGGACCCGTTTTCCCTGAAGCAGCGGACAACGGTCGCTCAGTAAACCCCGACTGAGCCAGTAAATGGGAGAAGCCCCACATGGGGATGCGGGGCTTCTCAACCTAGATCCCGGCGGTGGGGGGCACCGCCGATGGATCTTTCGTGAGCACTTGGGGGAAGCGCTCAGCGAATACTTAATAAAGTATGCCATCGATGTTCCTATAGTTCAAGTCAATAAGGGGGATACCTAGTATCATTTTTAGAGATGGATCTTCGGCAGATTACTTCCCTAGTGGCTATTGCTGACCACGGATCCTTCTCGGCAGCCGCTCGGGCTCTTTTCACGGTGCAAAGCAACATCTCAGGCCATATTGCCCGGCTGGAGCGCGAACTTGGGGTCCTGCTGGTCGATCGGACTTCAGGATCAGTCACGGACGAGGGGGCATTAGTCGTTGAACGAGGGCGGCGCATATTGCGCGAGTTCGGGGACATCGGTGCGGATCTCGCCGCCTTAGACAACATCGCCACGGGTGAAACTCGACTCGGAGTGATCGGCACGACTGGTCGCTGGTTGATGCCGCAATTCCTCACCAAATTGCAAGAGAGTCATCCAGGGGTACATCCGATTATTTCCGAAGGTGGTACTTCCACGCTGATTCCACGACTGATAACAGGGCATATTGATGCCGCCATCGTGCACTTGCCGGTTGATGACTCGGAACTCATCGTTGAATCTTTGTTTGCCGAGGATCTCGTGTTGCTCGTTCACGGGAGTCATCCGTGGAGTAGCGCAACGACTCTTCCATTTTCCGCCTTAGGCGAATATCCCCTATTGCTACCCCCGCGATCATCGACTCTGCGTCGCATCATCAACCGCACTGCCGATCTCAGTAGCACCACACTCAAAGTTCAAGCTGAGATTGACGGCGTGCGCCTCATGGCATCGTTGGCATTTGAGGGTTTTGGGCCTGCCATAGTCCCAGCCACGGCAATACCAGGCTGGCTCACTGGTGATTTCACGCGCATTACCATTCCCGATCTTCCACGACGCGTTGTGGGCTGGGTGGAACGTAAACGACCGCGTTCCGGGCCACCCACTCGAGCTGCTCATGAAATCGCTGCCGCTGTGATCAAAAAAAGGGGTGCTCGCCAACCCGGCTTGTACGTGGGAGACCAAGCATTCCCCCTCAAGTAGTTCGGAGACCTACGCTGTCACTGTGAAGCCCGTTGCGTTGCGCTCAAAAGTACCTGGCGTGGCTCACGTCGAGGTTCGCCAACTCAACGGTCGACAGGTTGTGTGGCTCGAGGTGACTGCAGACGCTCACCGTGGAGCGTTGTCTTTCGATGCTTCATCGATGATTGCCACAGCAGCTCGTACAGCGGTGGATTCTCGGCTTCCACTTGTGGCCGTGATGGCCTCATCAGGGGCCGATCTGCGCGAAGGATTTTCTGCACTGCATGGATGGGGATTAGCCGCCCGAGCGCTGACGAATTGTTCGGGCGTCGTACCGACAATCATCATCGTGGATGGACCAACTGTTTCAGGACCAGCATTATTTCTCGGCATCGCTGATCACGTGATCATGACTGAGTCTGCGTATGCCTTTGTTTCTGGACCATCCATGGTTGCTGAGTTCACAGGTATAGCCATTGACAACGAAGAACTTGGTGGCCCCTCAACTCATGCGCGCTTCACTGGAGCAGTCACCGCTGTTGCAACGGACCGCCAACAGGCAGTTGAAATCGCCGAAAACATTCTCGCCTACATCCCCGATCATCTTGATCAAGAACCACCGCGCTGGGAGACCGATGATGATGTCACTCGCCTCACACCCGAGGCCGGCGATGCCATCCCTCCATCTTCTACTGGTAGTTACGATGTGCGAACCGTGATTCGCGTCCTCGCTGACGATGGTGAATTCTTAGAATTGAAGCCACATTGGGCAGCAAATTTGGTCACTGGGTTCGCAACTTTCGGCGGGCAACCAGTGGGAATAGTGGCAAATCAACCCCTCGCACTCGCAGGAACTCTCGACATTCCAGGGTCACAAAAAGGCGCACGCTTTGTGGCCTTCTGTGATGCCTTTAATATTCCCCTTCTGACACTCGTCGACACACCCGGCTTTTATCCAGGCAAAGACCTTGAATGGCGCGGCATGATTCGCCACGGAGCGCAACTGGTTTTCGCCTACGGACGCGCCACGGTGCCAAGAATTTGTGTGATCTTGCGAAAAAGTTATGGCGGTGCCTACATCGTCATGGATTCCAAAAAGATGGGCAACGATTTATGTTTAGCGTGGCCATGGGCTGAACTCGCCGTCATGGGCGCCGGTCAAGCCGCAGCGATTCTTCAACGTTCCGCAACCCCTGAGGAAAAAGCGGCCTTTGAGACCGACTACAGCGAACGATTACTGAACCCCTATGTGGCCGCCGAGAGAGGTTATGTGGACGGCGTGATTGAACCAGCGCACACACGAGCAGAGATTTGCGCAGCTTTGGTCTCTTTGATTGACAAACGTGAGTCCTTCACGGGCAAAAAGCACGACAACTCGCCGTTATAGGAATCAGCGGTCACAATTTCGTCGAATCGTCCCTGAGAGCATGGCTTGAGGCTCGTCGCTGATTATCCTTGACTGTGGAGGAGCAAGCCTCCACACATTGACCGACTCGAACAACGGGTCCTTTAACTAAGGGGACGATTCTGGTGCCTGAAACCATCACGATCACAGACGACCGCACTGGAAAACAGATCACTGTTCCCATCACCGACGGAGTGTTCCCCGCATCTGCGGTCCGAGAACTCGATCCTTCGTTATACATATACGATCCCGCTTACATGCAGACCGCGGCATGTAAGAGTTCAATCACTTACCTAGATGGCGAAAACGGCATCCTGCGGTATCGCGGCTATCCGATCGAGCAACTCGCATCTAAGAGCACTTATCTAGAAGTTGCGTACCTGCTTCTCAATGGCGAACTTCCCGATGCTGCGCAACTCGCAATGTGGAAGCACGAAGTCACGAACCACACCTATATTCACGAGAATATGCGCAAACGTTTCGTTGATGGTTTCCATTACGACGCTCACCCAATGGGTATGTTTGTCAGCTCCCTCGCAGCTCTCGGCACCTTCTATAACGACGCCAAAGACATTGATGATAAAGCAAGTCGCGATAAGCAGATTTTGCGTCTGATCGCCAAGACCCCGACATTGGCTTCAATGGCTTATAGATTCTCCGCCGGACTCCCCTTCGTCTATCCAGATAACGATCTCTCCTTCCCCGGAAACTTCCTCAACATGATGTGGAAGATCGGCGAATACAACATCGATCCCCGACTTGAACGAGCCATGGATGTCCTCTTTATTCTTCACGCCGACCATGAACAGAATTGTGGAACGACAGCCATGCGAGTTGTGGGCTCAAGCCATGCCGACCCGTACACCTCGGCGGCAGCCGCCGCATCGGCTCTCTACGGTCCACTACATGGTGGCGCCAACGAGGCAGTCGTTCGGATGTTGACTGATATTGGCCATATCGACAATGTGCCAGCCTTTATTGAAGAGGTCAAAGGTGGTAAGGGGAGCCGCCTGATGGGATTTGGCCATCGGGTATATAAGAACTATGACCCACGAGCCACGATCATTAAGAAAACTGCATATGACGTCTTTGAGGTCACCGGGAAAAATCCGTTGTTAGACATCGCTCTCAAACTTGAAGAAACTGCTCTCAGCGATCCTTATTTTGTTGACCGCAAGTTGTACCCAAATGTGGACTTCTATTCAGGTCTGATTTATCAGGCCATGGGTTTCCCTGTCTCAATGTTCACCGTTTTGTTTGCTATCCCACGCACAGTTGGTTGGTTGGCACATTGGCAAGAACTGCTCGCCGACAAAGATCAAAAGATCAGCCGTCCACGTCAGTGGTACACCGGCGTCGAAGCCCGCGACTACATCCCCATGACCAGTCGCTGAAAATATCTTCTGCTCGACCCGACATTCGCTCCGATCTCGCTAGATACTTTGCATTATGAGTTTTACTACTTCATCACCTTCTAGTCCTGAAGTAGATCCACTCGCTCCACAACAGCACACCTCGCTTCTGTCCGCACCGTCGCGTCGCCTCGGCGCCATCATTGGCTTGTTGTCAGGTGGCCTTGCTGTCACGATCGGAATGTTGGTGGCTGCCCTCGGTGAAGTCGCATCGCCTATTGATGCCGTGGGAAGTTCATTTATTGATCGCACCCCGCGATGGTTGAAGACCTTGGCCATTGATTGGTTTGGGACCAATGACAAAACTGCTCTACGAGTGGGAATCGTGATCGTGCTTGCAGCCATCGCCCTCATTGCTGGATCAGTCAGCGTTAAGTCACCCGCGCCGCTTGTCAGCGCGATTCTGATTTTCGCTTTTCTCGGCGCCCTCTCAGCAAGCGAGCGGGAAGGATCGAACGGTGCTTCTATTCTGGCTCCGATCGTGGGGGCCATTATCGGAATCGCCAGTGCCGTGTTGCTGCTAGGCATGCTGTCGAACCGTTGGCTGGCGGCGAGTACTCCATCCCCATCGCGAGTTCCTTTGGGTTGGGACCGCCGCCGTTTTATGCGCGCAAGTTCTGCTATCGGAGCGAGTGCAGTAGCCGTTGGGCTCATTGGTCACAATAAAGAACAACAACGCATTCGCTCGATTGAATCTCAGCGACCTGATTCGTTGCCCCCCACTTCTGATTCGTTGCCACCATCTGAAATATCTCAAGATATTTCCTTCATCACTCCTAACAGTGACTTTTACCGAATTGACACTGCTCTCTCATTTCCGAATGTCAATCTTGATACCTGGAAATTGCGTATTCATGGCCTCGTTGATCAAGAGATCACCCTTTCTTACGCCGATATCGCTGCCATGCCTCAAGTGGAGAAAACCATCACTATCTGTTGTGTCTCCAATGAGGTCGGCGGACCGTATATCGGCAATGCCGTTTGGCAGGGGGTCTACCTAAAGGACCTGTTGCTGCAAGCCGGTGTGAAACCAGAAGCAGAACAACTTTTCAGTCGCAGTCTCGACGGTTGGACCTGCGGTTTTCCCATTGAACTTGCTCTTGATGGGCGCGATGCATTGCTGGCAATCGGAATGAACGGTGAGCCCCTCCCACTTGTTCATGGTTTTCCGGCGCGCCTGATTGTGCCCGGTATCTACGGATATATTTCCGCAACTAAATGGTTGAGCGAGATTGAAGTCAATAAATGGTCTGACGATTATGGGTATTGGATACCTCGCGGCTGGGCCCGCGACGCCCCCATCAAAACTCAATCACGCATTGATGTACCACGCTCTGGAGCAACAATGGCTGCGGGCGAAATCAGGGTCGCTGGAGTCTCTTGGGCGCAACATACTGGGATCGCCAAAGTTGAGGTTCGCTTTGATTCCGGTGAGTGGAGCGAAGCGGTTCTCAGTGATGACATCTCTGATGACACTTGGCGTTTGTGGACATTCGATTGGCAAGCCAGCCCAGGAAAACACACCATTCAGGTTCGCGCAACCGATAAAAGTGGATACACCCAAACCGAAACTGTCACGAGTGTTGCGCCAGATGGCGCCACAGGGTGGCATACCCGCAGGGTAACTGTCGCTTAGTTATTCGCTCAGGCGGCACAACCGCAAGTCAAGACTTTGGTCAAGTGCACGCCGACAATCACTGCTGTTCATCTCATCAAGGGCATCAAAATAGTTTTCTCGTAGACGCGGAATCAACACTGCGCGTGCCAACTCTTCACCAAAGTCCTCTGCAAGGTGCACGCCGTCTGGGCGCTCGCTTTTTCCCTCAGCAGTATTCGGGTCGCTGAGTGTGTCGGCGTAGGGAATCGTTTTCACCGAATGCCACGATGAATCCCAGTGTTTAATGACTTGAGCCCACCTCACTAAAGAAGCTATTTCATCACCAAGAATCCTTGGGTTATCGCGCACGGCTGGTGTTTCAAAAACTAATACTGGTAAACCTTGAGGAGCGACACTCTGTTCAATCTCAAGGAGAAAACTATTGAGATCAAGGATGTATTGTTCGGATCCTGGCTCAATCCACATATCCGAACCTATTTTTTGATAAGCCCACTGATTCGCCACGCCGGCGACGATCACAACTGCGTCAATCGACACAAGGGAATCTCGCACTAACTGCCCATTGTTCGGACAATAGGTCACATCTTGGCTGGACTGAGATTGATCGCGAACAAATGCAACGTGCACCAGTGGGCACCCCAACACGCCTGCCGAGATCACACCAAGACTCCCGTCAGAGGCTGCTGCTAAAGCTGTGGCGATATTTTCTGCAGTTGAATCACCAATCACCAAAATGTTTAGTGGCACAGACCGATCGACCGGTGCAGGCAAGTTGTCAATGGCACTGGTCGTCGGTTCATTATCAAGAGGCAAAGTTGTCGGAGCGAGTGTTGCCAGCACCTCGGGTGCAGTATCGACTTGAGAAGAATTTGAGGCAAGAACACTTGTGGTCAAAACAAGCGCTCCAACGATCGCCAGCGCTAAAAGACTTAATGACCCTCTCGCTGTTTGCAGTATTTTCCTTTGCCTAATCGGTTGCTCAATGAACCAATAGCTCATGACCGCAAGAGCAAGGCTCACAATGACTTGCGTAGCAAAAAGCGCTACTCCATCTAATCCGAGGCGATCCGAGTTCAACCAGACGATGACTGGCCAATGAATGAGATACAGCCCATAACTAATGTGTCCCACTTGTACCAACGGACGCAGCGAGAGAAAATTGCGTAGTGGCCCATGTTGGATTGCGCCGACGATGCATAATGCTGAACCTGCCGCGAACAAAGTAAGAGCCCCTGAATACAACCATGGCGAATTGACGGTTGAGAACCTTGCCAGGGTGAACACTCCGAGTAATGGAAAAAGGTAAAAAGTCGCCCAAGGTGAAGGGGTTTTCGTTGCTGAACGTTCAAGGGCAGGACCAAGTAAACACGCTAGAGCCGAGCCGAGCAAGAGTTCGGCGGCACGCGTATGAGTTGCGTAATAGATGAGTTCGTGATCAGAAGTGACTGCAGTAGCCACTGTTGAGACTCCAACAGCGGCGAGCATCACTATGCCGATGCCACGACGCCGCAAGCCAAGCAGATAAAGACCAACAACTGCCAATGGCACGATGACGTACAACTGTTCTTCGATTGACAGCGACCACAGATGTTGCAGTGGACTTGGTGATGCAAAGAGTTCACCATATGAATGACCAGAATAAATAAATCGCCAATTACTGAAATATAAAACTGCAGAAATTGCGTCACCTTTGATCCGACTGGCTTCGATGCTTGTGCTCAACCAACTCGCGAATCCGACAATGCCCGCAATCACAACTAATGAGGCGGGCGCTAGACGGCGTAAACGTCGACCCCAAAACAATGTGAGGTTCAATCGACCCGTGTTCTCACATTCGTTGATTAACAGTGAGGTGATCAAAAACCCTGAGAGTGTGAAAAATACTGACACACCGAGGAAGCCGCCGGGGAGCCAACCCAACCCTGAATGGAAAATGATCACCAAGATGACTGCCACACCACGCAAGCCATCAACGCCACGATGGTGGGCCAGAGAAACGCGTTGCTCAGCTTTTTCAGTCACCGGCATTTGAGATATCGATCAGAATTTTGCCGGTGTTGGCGTTGGCGCCCATAGCGATGTGCGCATCAGCGATCTGCTGGAACGAATAGCGACTGTCAATGATCGGCTGAAGTCGGCCACTTTCAAATAATGGCAAAACTTCAGCGGCGAACTTGCGCGTCAAAGCCGCTTTTTCTTCGAGAGGTCGAGCTCGAAGCGTTGTACCTATCCAACGTGCACGCTTCATCAGCAACAATCCAACATTGACTTGTGTTGATCCTCCACCCATTAAGCCGACTTGGACGATGGTTCCTTTTGTAGCGACTGCTCTCAGGTTTCGTTCAACTTCATCACCGCCGATGACATCAAGAACGACATCAAAACCTTGTGGTACGGCCCCTTGAACATCAGTCAGCCAATCATGTGGCGAACGTTCAACAACTAGATCAGCACCAAGATCACGACAAGCCTGCGCTTTACCTGACGAACAGGTGACCGCGATACGCGCCCCGATTGCTTTGGCAATTTGAATGGCCGCTGTTCCGACTCCGGATGCTCCAGCATGCACCAAAGCCCAACGTCCAGAGGTCAGTCCACCCTGAAGCACAAGTGCGTCCCATGCAGTTAAGAAAACTTCCGGAATCGCAGCGGCGTCAGCGAGTGGAATATTGCTTGGTACCGCAAGCAGTTGGCGCTCGTGAGTACAGATGTATTCGGCATATGCGCCGCCCGATTCGATCGCCATGACGCGATCTCCAAGTTTCCACATTTTCACGCGCTCGCCCACTGTACTGACAATGCCCGAGTATTCAAGTCCTGGGATTTCAAGAAAGCCAGCGCCGCGCGGGTCTGGATAACCACCCATACGTTGCAAGATGTCAGCGCGGTTCAACGCTGTTGCCCTTATGTGTACTTGTACTTCATCGGGACCGGGCGCGGGAACTTCGACATCCTCAAAGGTGAGAACCTCGGGTCCACCGTGCGACCGCAGAACAACAGCTCTCATGAGCAAGGTCTATCTCAGGCCATCTTCTGCTGAAGTCGACGATCAAGGGCCGCCAAGTAATCCTCAGTAGTCAGCCACGGCTGCTCCTTGGAAATCAAGATTGACAAGTCCTTGGTCATCTCTCCAGCTTCAACGCTTTCAACGCACACCTTCTCAAGATTTTCTGCGAACTCGATGAGCTTGGAGTTGTTGTCAAGCTTGCCGCGGTGCTTCAAGCCACCAGTCCAGGCGTACACCGAAGCAACAGGGTTGGTTGACGTCTTATTGCCCTTTTGATGTTCGCGGTAGTGGCGCGTCACGGTTCCGTGAGCCGCTTCAGCTTCAACGGTCTTTCCGTCTGGCGTCATCAAGACTGATGTCATCATACCGAGCGAGCCAAAACCCTGAGCGACGGTGTCACTTTGCACGTCACCGTCGTAGTTCTTGCAAGCCCATACGTAGCCGCCTTCCCACTTCATGGCACAGGCCACCATGTCGTCGATCAAACGGTGTTCATAGGTCAGACCAGCCTTATCGAAATCAGCTTTGAACTCAGTCTCGAACACTTCTTGGAACAGGTCTTTGAACTGTCCGTCGTAAGCCTTCAAGATGGTGTTTTTGGTGCTGAGGTACACCGGATAGTTGCGACTCAAGCCGTAGCGCATTGAGGCACGAGCGAAGTCACGAATGCTCTCGTTGTAGTTGTACATGCCCATCGCTACGCCACCGTCTGCGCCGTAGTTCGCAACCTGAAATTCCATCGGCTTACTGCCATCTTCAGGAGTAAACGTCATCGTCACTGTTCCCGCACCAGGCACCTTGAAGTCCGTGGCCTTGTACTGATCGCCATGTGCGTGACGTCCGATCACAATTGGCTTGGTCCAACCGGGTACGAGTCGGGGAATGTTGCTACAGATAATCGGCTCACGGAAAACGACGCCACCAAGAATGTTGCGGATCGTTCCATTTGGCGACTTCCACATTTTCTTTAAGCCGAATTCTTCAACGCGAGCTTCGTCGGGGGTGATGGTTGCACACTTGACACCCACACCATGCTTCAAGATGGCATTGGCTGAATCAATCGTGACTTGGTCATCGGTTGCATCGCGACGCTCCATACCAAGGTCGTAATACTCAAGGTTGATGTCGAGGTACGGCAGGATGAGGCGATCTTTGATGAACTGCCAGATGATGCGCGTCATTTCATCGCCGTCGAGTTCGACGACAGTATTTTCAACCTTGATCTTGGCCATGGGGCGCCTCCGGGTGCGGTGGCCGCTGAGCGACCACGGGTTATGTCACTTGTATTGTACTTGTCAACCTTAGCCCCATGTACCACCCACGGGGCAACTACACAGGGGATCAAGGTACTCGGCCGAATTAACGCCCAAGGCTCACAAATACCAAGGCCAACGCCGCACACGCCATCCCAACGAATTGCGAGCGATTCGCCTTCTCATGATCGAGACGCAAGGCCAAAACGATGGTGCTGACGGGGTACAAAGCCGTGATGACCGAAACCAATGACAACATTCCGTTGCGGTTAGCGAAAATAAACAACACATTGGCACCCATATCAAAAAATCCGGCCCACAAGGCGATCGTGGGAATACGTCCTCGGCCCAACCCTGAACGGCGACGGAAAGCGATGATCGTTGCAGCAATCGATATCGACGCAATTCGCGCCGCCAGCAACGGCCACATTCCCGAGTCAGATGACGTGCGATCAAGACACACAAACATCCATCCAAATCCGCAGCCCGCCAAAGTCGCCACGCCAACGATTGCCAACTTCGTTGGTGCGTGCGCAGTTCCTACCGCACCAGTCACTAAAGCAATGCCGACGATTGCGATGACTATTCCTGCATAAGCAATGAGTGATGGTCGATCACCGAGAAAAAGACCCGTACCAACCGGAAGGGCTGCACTGACAACGGCCGCAAGCGGAGCAACGACCGTCATCGAACCCTTCGCTAGCGCGTAATAAAAAAGTGTCAGTCCAACAAATCCACCAAGACCACCAGCTGCGCCCCACAACCAGTCATGCATTCCTGGTGCAGGATCACCCAGAATGACAAGAAAAATTCCTAACAGCATCAAACTAAAAATTTGTCCAGTGCAGGTCACAACCAAACTGTCAATTTTTCGTGACGCTCTCCCACCGCAATAGTCACCAACCCCATAAACGAGAGCCGCGGCGGCAGCAAGCAAAATCTCCACCCCTCATAGTTAGCACGACCGCACATGTCAGCCATGACTTGGTTACCTTTGATGCATGCGTCGTTCCATAATCGCCCTCGTCTCCCTTATATCTCTCACCGCCTGCGGGGGTGGATCATCGGGCACGACATCAGAGACTCCTTCAACAGCTGTGGGGTCTAGCGAAGCTCCAGTCGAAACAACGACAACTCTGGCCACGCCGACTTCAATCGTTGCTCCGTATACGAGCGAGATCTATAGCGACCCCACGCACTGGACCTGTCGTCCCGACATGACCGACACCTGTGATGACGACACCAGCGTCACCATGATCAATGCGGACGGCACCACCGAAGTTGCAACCTTCACTCCAGATCCTGATGCCCCCGTTGATTGTTTTTACGCCTATCCAACAGCAAGCGAAGACAGCACTATGAACTCCGACCTCATCGCTGGACGCGAGAAGGAAGTCGTCTATCAACAAGTTGCCCGATTGTCTTCGGTGTGTCGTATGTTCGCACCGACATACCGCAGCGTCACTCTGGCTGGGTTATTCAATCCTCCAGCGGGAGTGGACCGTGCAAGCGCGTGGATGATTCCCTTTGAAGATATCAAAGATGCCTGGAACCATTATCTCGCCAATGACAACCAAGGTCGGGGCGTCATTTTATTGGGTCACTCGCAAGGAACAGGCCAACTCATCCGCCTCTTAAAGGAAGTGATTGATCCAAGCGAAGCGCAACGATCAGTATTGATTTCCGCCATCATGTTGGGAGGCGCGGTTGCCGTTCCTGAAGGCGAAGATATTGGTGTGGCGATGCAAAATATTCCGCTGTGTCGTTCGAACGAACAAACTGGATGCATCATCACCTACGCATCTTT